>NZ_LT799838.1:3006098-3309148 GCF_900168255.1 Psychrobacter sp. DAB_AL43B
ATCCATATCAGCAACTTGTTCAGGGTGCCATTTTTCTAGTGGTGGTATGGCGCGTCCTTCGCGTGTTCCTGCTGCAGACTTAAAATATTGGCTAAGCGCATCCACATTATTTAGCTCAGATAGCATATCGCTTGGGGCTTCAGCACCATATTTACTAGTCGCATCGACGCTTTTATTATTGTCATTCATCGTAGAATCCTTTACGTAGTAATCAAAGTTTGGCAAATCTGTTATTACTATAAATTTTAGTTTCGGGTATGATGAAACAACATCGTCATTACGCCCTCACTACATCCACATTACCTTAACACTGATGGCTATAAATGCGTATCGTGTTTGTGGGACTTTTCTTTTATAATAAGTAATGATTTCTTATTTAAAATGGTCTAGTGGGTATCGTGTTAATGACACATTTTACGTTATGTATTGAGATTTTTTAAGAAAATCCTTTCACAATAACGTCGTCAATTGATGTCGCAAAGACCATTTTTATCGGGCAGCCATATGTCTGAGTAAAGTTAGCGCTGCAAACCTTATTATTCACTTGTTAAGCTAATGATGCCCTGAGACAAGCCACTAAAAGTTTAGGAGTAGGTATGCAAGAGCAAGACAATCAAATGCCAGTCATTGATGGTGACACTGTGACTACTGATACACCAGTAACGACAGAGATGGCAAATCTAGAGACAGCAGAGCCAGTAGCTGTGATAGCAGAAGTGCCAGCTGAAGAGCTTGCCGTGAAAGAACCGGCTGCTGAGACAGTAGCAGTAGTGATAGAAAAAAAACCTGAGCCCGTAGTACAGCCTATGGTGGCGGAACCCGAGATTGAACGCGAATCGATGGAGTTTGATGTCATCATCGTGGGTGGTGGACCTGCCGGTCTCTCTGCTGCCATCCGTCTACGCCAGCTTGCTATCGCAGCAGGCAACGACGAATTCATGGTCGCTGTGGTCGAAAAAGGCTCTGAGTTTGGTGCTCATATCTTATCCGGTGCAGTTATGGAACCGCGAGCCTTAGACGAGCTGATACCTGATTGGAAAGCCAAAGGTGCACCGCTTAACGTGCCAGTGATTGAAGATCGCGTGTACATGTTAAGGTCAGCGACTAAATCAACCAAGCTTATGGACTCCATTATTCCAGCCAGCTTGCACAACGAAGGCAATTATATTGCATCATTGGGTAATGTCGTTCGCTGGTTAGCGGTTCAAGCCGAAGAGCTAGAAGTCATGATGTTCCCAGGCTTCCCTGCTGCCGACATCTTATATAACGATGATGGCTCAGTGAAAGGGGTGTTGACTGGCGATATGGGTGTAGCGGCAAGTGGAGATGCCAAGCCAAGCTTTGAGCCCGGCTATGAGCTACTGGCTAAATATACTATCTTTGCCGAAGGCTCTCGTGGTCACTTAGGCAAGCGCCTAATCAGCCGCTTTAACCTTGATAAAGATTGCGATCCCCAACATTACGCTATCGGCATTAAAGAGCTGTGGGACATTAAACCCGAAAAACATGAGCAAGGCGTCGTCATGCATGGCTCAGGTTGGCCGTTGACTGATACCGGATCTTCTGGTGGCTGGTGGCTGTACTTCGATGAAAATAACCAAGTTAGCTTTGGTGTTGTTATTGATCTTTCTTACTCTAACCCTTACATGTCACCGTTTGATGAATTACAGCGTTTAAAATTACATCCGGTTATTCGCAACATTTTAGAAGGTGGCAAACGTCTTTCTTATGGGGCGCGCTCACTCACTAAAGGTGGCCTTAACTCTTTACCAAAATTCACCTTCCCAGGTGGTGTGTTGGTAGGTGACGACGCTGGGTTCTTAAACTCTGCCAAAATCAAAGGCACGCATACTTCAATAAAGTCAGGCATGTTAGCAGCCGAAGCGATCTTTGAAGCACTACAAGCCGACCGCCAACATGACGAAGTAGTGACCTTCACTACTATGTATAAAGAATCTTGGTTATATCAAGATAATTATGAAGCGCGTAACTTTGCCCCAGCTATGCATCGCATGGGTCAATGGATGGGTGGCGCTTTCAACTTTATCGAACAAAACTTGATGGGCGGCAAAATGCCGTTGACCATTCATGATAACTTATATGATTATGACCAGTTAGAGCGCGCAGAGCACGCCTATCAGCCAGAATATCCTAAGCCTGACGGTAAGCTGACGTTTGATAAGTTATCGTCGGTATTTATCTCAAATACCAACCATGCTGAAGATCAGCCAACACATTTAAAAATGACTGATGCCACCGTTCCTATTTCAATTAACCTACCATTATATGCTGAGCCAGCACGTTTATTCTGTCCAGCTGGTGTTTATGAAGTGGTGAAAGATGCTGAAGGGGCCAAGTTTGTCATCAATGCGCAGAACTGTGTGCATTGTAAAACTTGTGATATCAAAGATCCTTCGCAGAACATCACTTGGGTAACGCCAGAAGGCGGCGGTGGTCCTAATTATCCAAACATGTAAAACATGATTTAGATAGTTATTTTTTAAGAAAACGCTGCTTTTAAGAAAACGCTCCAAAAAAAACCGCCCTTAGCAATAAGGGCGGTTTTTATTTATATAAAATTTATAACAGCTTATTTTAATTTATTTTTTAATCAGGCTGTTAATCGCTCCATGCATCACGATTGGCTTCGTCTTTAAGCTTCACAAAATCATCGGGATTGAATTTAATTTGTTCACCTGTTTTGCCCTCTTTAATCTGACGCTCGTAGTCACGTAATATTCTCAGTGCTACCGGTGACAAGATGAGAATAGCCGTCAAGTTGACCAATGCCATTAGACCCATTGATAAGTCAGCAAAGTTCCAGATAGTAGGAAGACTTGCGATGGCACCGATGAATACCATGCCAAGCACCATAAAGCGGAATATCATGATCATCACTTTGGCGTTTTTGGCACCAGAGATAAATTCAAGATTTGACTCGCCATAACTATAATTGGCGATGATAGAGGTAAACGAGAAGAAGAAAATAGCAATCGCAACGAAGATAACGCCCATATCACCCACATACTGCGACAATGCTAACTGCGTCAACTGAATACCTTCTTGTTCAACACTAGGGTCAACCACACCAGAGAGAATAATAATGGCGGCGGTCGCTGTACAGATAACCAATGTATCCATAAACACACCCAGCATCTGCATAAATCCTTGCACCGCTGGATGATCAGGATGGCTTTTTGCTGTTGCTGCGGCATTAGGTGCTGATCCCATACCTGCTTCGTTCGAGAATAGACCACGCTTAATACCGTTAATCATCGCTTGCGCAATACCATAACCAATCACACCGCCCGCCGCTTGCTCAAAGCCAAATGCTGATTTTACAATCAATACAATCGCTGCTGGGAACTCACTAAAATTGGTAACAATAATATATAGCGCCAGTAAAATATATAAAATTGCCATGACTGGAACGACTTTACCTGCGATACGCGCAACCGAGCGTAAGCCACCGAACACTACTGGTGCCACCAGCGCTACCAATACTAAGCCTGTCATCCATGTTGGAATACCAAACGCTTCATTGGTCGCCTGTGCAATGGTGTTTGACTGCACACCGTTGAATGCCAAGCCAAAAGCAACCAGCAAACAAAGCGAGAAAAATATCGCAAGCCAGCGCTTACCCAAGCCTTTTTCAATATAATAAGCCGGTCCACCGCGATACACATTATCGGTATGCGGCACTTTATATGCCTGAGCTAAAGTGGATTCAATGAAACTGGTCGACATGCCGACGATTGCCGTCATCCACATCCAAAATACAGCCCCAGGACCACCAAGGTAAATAGCAATTGCGACCCCCGCTAAGTTACCAGTACCAACACGCGCGGCAAGCGAGGTCATCAATGCTTCAAATGAGCTGATGCCGCCATCTTTACGCCCTTGGTTGGAAGTACGCAATAACGCCCACATATGCCCAAAGTGACGAAACTGGATAAAACGCGTCGCAACGGTAAAATAAAGACCCGCGCCAATCAAGACGAACATCAGTAGTCCATACCATGGATTGCTGGCGATCAGCCAATCATTATTGCCCCAAATTATACTAACACCATAACTAACGATGCTATCAAACCAACCTATTAGCCCTTCGCCCATAGTACCTTCCCCTCACTTACATTTTATGCTTTTAGCATATTTTATAGATTGATATGATTAACGATTTATTTGCATTTTCAATATCTCAATGTCTCTTATTAAGATCACTGACTATCTATAACCATTTAATATCTGCTCAATATAGTGGCAAAGTAAATCACCAATATCGTGGTGCAACATTTTAACTGACTACCATGATATTTGATGCTATTTAACTGTTTCAAACCTGCATTTTTATCAATACATACTTCTAAACTTTTGGAAGGTATTACATTAAATAATGAAAAATTATTTTTATAAGTAATTTTTTATAAAAAACTTTTAAGACTGGATTTTATATATTAATTTCAGTTTTTATTTACATAAACCCTATTTAAATATAAATAACCTGTGTCATCACATTTATTAATCGGTTTATTAATAATATTTCTGAAATAAATGCTCTTTATTACTAATAAATCTTAATATGTCTATAAAATTAAATCCTTAGTATAAATAAGGTCTTGGCATGTTATCCTAGTAACATTGGTTGCTTTAACAACTTTCACTAACATAAGTCAGCCATAGTTTCTACGAAGCAAATATTTAGTTACATAAAGTAAATTAAATTTATTTATTGTTAATTAGATCAATATTGTATATATTCCTAATAAGTTCACAAATATCCCTTGCAATACTGATAGGCATGAATAAAAAGTTTAAGTACTAAAACAATATCATCAGGAAGATGAAGATAATAAGACAGAGGATTGTCAGCCAACACCGACCCTCCTCCATGAATATCCATATTCACCTACTATAAATTTAATAAAGCCATAACCAATACACCTTGTTAGATATTTCGGTTTTAGGCAATTAATACCATTAATTTACAGTGCAATTTTTAGTAATACTAAGCAAATCAACATCAATTTTTGTATCAATTTCACTGATAAAAGTTTGCTTATGTGTTTGATAACTTTGGGTTACTTATACTGACAAGTCAGGCTCAAATTAGTAACCTTATTTTTATGTTAGGCAAAAGGAGTTGTCCTATGGAGAACCACAACGATTCATCAGGTTATTGGCGCGCCAATCTCCGTCTCATTAAAGTTAGCCTCGTCATTTGGGCTTTAGTCTCTTATGGTTTTGGCATCTTGCTACGTCCATTATTGTCAGGTATTAGGATAGGTGGTACTGATATAAGCTTTTGGTTTGCACAACAAGGTGCCCTTATAGTATTTATCGCCTTAATCTTCTTCTATGCATGGCGCATGAATAAACTCGATAAACAATATGGTGTAGACGAGGAATAGTCCTATGAGTCAATTTACGATTAATATTATTTTTGTAGGTCTATCCTTCGCTTTATACTTCGGTATCGCTTGGTGGGCACGTGCAGGTTCGACTAGTGAGTTCTATGTTGCTGGCGGCGGTGTGCATCCAGTAATGAACGGTATGGCAACGGCTGCTGACTGGATGAGTGCTGCGTCATTTATCTCAATGGCAGGTATTATTGCAACCGGTGGTTATGCTGCATCAACTTATTTGATGGGCTGGACAGGTGGTTATGTACTACTGGCCATGCTCCTAGCACCTTACCTACGTAAATTTGGTAAGTTCACGGTTCCTGATTTCATTGGTGACCGTTTTTATTCTAAGACTGCTGCTATGATTGCAGTTGTCTGTTTGATTATTGCTTCAACCACTTATGTTATCGGTCAGATGACGGGTGCTGGTGTGGCATTCTCACGCTTCTTAGAAGTTGATAACACCACTGGTCTGATTATTGCGGCTGTTGTTGTATTCTTCTACGCGGTACTTGGCGGTATGAAAGGGATTACCTACACGCAGGTTGCGCAGTATGTGGTTCTAATGATCGCTTATACAATTCCTGCAGTCTTTATCTCACTTGAGTTGACGGGCAACCCGATTCCAGGTCTTGGTTTGTTCTCAAACCATGTTGAAGCGGGTATTCCTATCCTAACCAAGCTTGATCAAATCGTCGTCGACTTAGGCTTTACCGCTTATACCGCTGATGTACCTAACAAGCTAAACATGGTGCTGTTTACTTTATCACTCATGATTGGTACTGCGGGTTTACCGCACGTTATCATTCGCTTTTTCACCGTTCCTAAAGTTGCTGACGCACGCTGGACAGCTGGTTGGACATTGGTATTTATCTCGCTACTATACTTCACCGCACCTGCGGTAGGTGCTATGGCGCGTCTAAACCTAATCGATACCATTTATCCACAAGGTGTTGATGCACCTGCTATCGAATATGATCAACGTCCAGACTGGATGAGAACATGGGAAGATACCGGTCTTATTAAGTACAACGATCTAAACAACGATGGTCGTATCCAGTTATATGCTGATAGTGGACTTGGTGCAGCAGAGCTTGCATTGGCTGCCGCTACCACTGATGGCGGTGATGTTGCAGCAGCAACGACTACCGTTGAAGAAGCAAAAGCTGAGCATGCTTTAGAACGTGATGGTATCTTTGTTGATAGAGGCTGGGCCGGTAACGAGCTTGATGTCAATGCTGATATCTTAGTCTTGGCTAACCCAGAAATTGCACAGCTACCAGGTTGGGTTATTGGTCTTATTGCCGCAGGTGGTTTGGCAGCAGCGCTATCAACAGCAGCTGGCCTACTACTCGCTATTTCATCAGCGATCAGTCATGATTTAATCAAACGTAACCTCAATCCTAATATTACTGATGCAGGCGAGCTAAAAGTGGCGCGTATCACTATGGGTATTGCGATTGTGATTGCTACATGGTTGGGTATTAACCCACCAGGATTTGCTGCACAGGTCGTTGCATTAGCCTTTGGTATTGCGGGTGCCTCACTGTTCCCTGCATTGATGATGGGTATTTTCTCTAAGCGTATTAACAACCTTGGCGCTATCGCTGGTATGTTAACGGGTCTGATTAGTATCTTAGTTTATATCTTTGTCTTCAAAGGTTGGTTCTTCATTACTGGTACTGCCAACTTCCCTGATACTGAAGAATACTGGTTATTTGGTATCTCGCCACTATCATTTGGCGCGGTTGGTGCATTGCTTAACTTTATCGTAGCATTTGCTGTTTCTTATGCGACTGCTCCACCACCGTTACATATCCAAGAGCTCGTTGAAAGCGTACGTTCTCCACGTGGAGCTGGCGGCGCAATCGACCACTAAGCTAGCAAGTGAAGTATCTGCTCTTTTACGATAATATATCACTCACAGGCAGCAGCTGCTTGTGAGTGATTTTTTTATCCCAATCTGGTGATAGAGTATTTTTTAAATACTATTTATCCAATCATGATAGTTTTATTCACCCCTCTTCAAAGTAAAAATGATGAGAAAGGTGAGCATAACTGCCATAATAAATGCGCTTAAAAAAACTTGAACATGTAATTTTATTTTAATAATTGGTATGAAATGCGCTGATGGCGTTAAGGAAAAGTATTATGCTTTTTGAGTTTATCGCGACCATAGCGGCTGGATTTGGTTTAGCTGGAATAGCCCTTGTCATAACTCACCTCAGTAAACTCGCAGGTAAAAAAGCGCCAAGATGGCTTATTCCATTATTTGGTGCGATCGGTATCTTTGGCTTTCAAATAAGCCAAGAATACAGCTGGTTTGATCAACAGGTTGCACAGCTCCCTGAAGGTGTTCATGTCGTCAAAAAAGTTGAAGAAGGCACTTGGTTTCGCCCGTGGTCATACGTTAAACCACAAACATTGCGCTTTATAGCGGCTGATAGTGGACACGCTCGTGCTAATGCGGATAACCCAGATGTTTATTTGGTCAATTTATATTTGTTTGAGAGACGTAGAAGTGTGCAGCAAGTACCGCAAGTGATTGATTGTGCCGCCCCTGCCCGTGCCGACTATGTGCTACAAGAAAAAGGCAGTAAGCTAACTATTGATGAGCACGTGAAACAAACGACTGCTTGGCGTCCATTAGAGAAAAATGACCCTCTATTTATCAATGTCTGCTTAAGCAAAAAATAAGTAGATAGTAAAGTTAATACTAATTTAACGAAGCGTTTTTCTTATTCTTTAATATTAAAGATATTGTTCTAATAGTAGAAATTAATCACGCTTAGTTATGCTTGTATAAGCATGCTTCGAGTTTGCACCTAACAATAAGCCGGCGCATAAACCACCGAAGTGCGCCGCAAACGAGATACCTTGCTGCGGCATCAAGCCTTGCTTAATGGTGAGCCAATACCCTGCTCCCATCACGATACAAGCTAACAAATAGCCCCAACGTCTTGCGAACACTGCCCCACCTATCATATAACCGAGCATCGCAAAACATAGCCCTGACGCACCGATATGAATAGATAATGGCGAGGCTATCAACCAAGTCATCATGCCTGAGGCGACAATAAGCTTAAGAATCGTGCGATAAGCATTATTCTCAAATAAGCCAAACAAAAATAAAATCTGTAGTAATACCAAGGTATTGCCTAGCAAATGGGCAAAGTTACCATGCATTGTCCATGAAGCTAAAACGCCGATCATACTGCCCACGTCTAATGTACGTGGCACAATACCAAAAACATTCCATATGCCGAAAAATACGGTGTCATTGAGAAAAAACATTACCCACATTGGCAATAAGGCAAAAGCATATAAACCAATAACCTGTTTGAAACGGGTAATCACGAGCGTCATCACTTGCTGCCACTTCATCTGTTGTTGTATCCTCTTGATCTGATTAAAAGTATATTAGTGACTTGCAGTCAACATCGTGTTTTTTACTGGTTTAAAAGATAACGATGACGCATCCTTATCAGCCGTTAGAACACTATTGGCATGTAACAGCGAGGTTGAATGATAAGGCACCAATGCCGTCGGTACAAAGCCACGAGCCGCATCGATATGTTTTACCGAATCATCAAAGAAAATATGCGGAGCAAATGTTTTTAGTACCGAAGTCTTTTCAAGCCCTCCTAAAAAAAATGCCATATCAAGATCTACGCCCCAATCACGCAATGTTTTGATAGCTCGCAGATCAGCTGGCGCATTACGTGCTGTTACTAATGCTATCTTCATAGGACAAGAGTCCAAGCTTGCAGGCAAACGCTCTTGCATTTTGGACAGCTTAATCAACAGTTCTGCATACGGACCTTTTTCTATCGGTAAATCGCGCATTTGGGCCTCGCGGTCATGAAAAGCCTGCAACCCTTTTTGCTTATAAAGCAGCTCGCCTGAATCATCAAATAACACCGCATCACCGTCAAAAGCAATACGTAATTGCTTGGTATCAAGCTCGTAGGTATTGACTGGCGTTGCATCTAATATCGCACAGGCACAAATATCAGCATCGGCAACCTGCTGCGCGTCCTCACGATTGGTCGTCAAAAACAAATCTACATTAAAATCTTTAATATAAGGCGCAACAGCACTGCCTGATATAAAGGCTGAACGTGAGATAGTTAGATCATGATCACGTATTGCATTGAGCACTTGAATACCGGTATCAGGGCTGCTTTTTGAGACAATAACTACCTCGACTAACGGCGTTTCAATACCTGATACTGAATCAGAGCAATGCTCACAATAGTTATTTAAATGAAGAAGCGCTTTGATAAGTGGATAGCCTGCGCCAATACTCAGGGGATCATCTTCGCGCTCTGCCATATAGTCACGAAACTCTTTGATCGCCTCGGTAGGTCGCTGCTGCAATAAATCTAACAGATGGTTTTCTGATGCCGATAAATCAAATAAAGCGGTCGCAGAAATTGCGACTATCAAAGTATTACTAAAATCGATTGCCATAATTATTCTACTTAACTATTTTTATGTGAAGATGTTATTTATATGAACATGTTATTCATATGGAAATAATACAGAAACAAGGTCTGTAAATAAGGTTTATCGAGTTTACTACATCTCTAAAAACTTATAATGAGGATAAAAGTTATGATAATGTCGTTATACTGTCAAAACCTTGTACCTATAGACTTAACCACATAAAAAAAACCATATTATCACTACGACAATATGGCAGAAAGATCAAAAACCTTAAAGCCTGTCTTACTAATCATGAAAAATATTCTGTGCTCATTATCGATAATATATTTAAAAGCTAACCATGATGCAAAAAAAGACTGCTAATGCAGTCTCTTTTTATAATCTATATCGTTAAAAACTAATCTGGATTTAGGTCATAAACCTAGATATCAATCTGCTAGCCTAAATCAGAATCATCACTCACAACAAAACTAACGATCATAATGACGTGGTATTTATCAATCTTGCCATCAGTGATACCGACTTTTTGTTCTTTTACCCACGCACCTTGGACGTTATTGATTGTTTTAGCAACTTGAGCAACCCCTTTTTGAATCGCATCTTCGAAACTAGTCTTAGAGGTACTACTCACTTCAATATTTTTTGCAATAGTCATAATATTTCTCTCATCCATGTGATTTTAAAATATACTACTTTTTAAGACAGCGTCATGCTGACCGTACTTATTAAACAAACTGCCTTATTATTCTAATGATATTTCTATAGGCTAGTAACACGCATCTGTATAGCAACAGCACCTAACTGTTACTTCATGTAGTTTTCTTTACGCCGCCTACTATTTTCTTATTAATCCTTATCTACTACAGCCCCTTATTTTTTTGATTGAGCCGTAGCACTAACTATATAAAAAAAGCCATAATATCATCATGATAATATGGCTATTTCGAAGTAAAGCCTTACCTTTTGAGCTGCGAAGCGGCATCTCTCATATCTTTCTCATCACCAGCGTTTTATATAGCTCCCTAAAGCCCCAAATCCCGCACAAAGAAAATCCCCCGTCTAGATAACTAGTCGGGGGATATTCAGGAATAGAGAGCTGACGATGACCTACTCTCACATGGGCGGACCCACACTACCATTGGCGCGACGATGTTTCACTTCTGAGTTCGGGAAGGGATCAGGTGGGGCCATCGTGCTATTGTCGTCAGCAAAGGGGGTTAGATATGAGTCTGTTATTATTGTTTTGACGTCAAGATATTATCTATTGGTCGATCAACTTGTAACCTAACTGAATCAAGGTTAAAGGTGATATCGAAATATTACTTTCTATGTTATAGCATAAGCTATACAAGACAGATTAATTAGAGCTTTCATACAAACCACTTGGGTGTTGTATGGTCAAGCCAAACGAGCAATTAGTACAGGTTAGCTACACACATCGCTGTGCTTCCACACCCTGCCTATCAACGTCGTAGTCTTCAACGGCTCTTTAGGGAAATCTTATCTTGAGGTGGGCTTCCCGCTTAGATGCTTTCAGCGGTTATCCCATCCGAACGTAGCTACCGGGCAATGCCACTGGCGTGACAACCCGAACACCAGAGGTTCGTCCACTCTGGTCCTCTCGTACTAGGAGCAGATCCTCTCAAATTTCCAACGCCCACGGTAGATAGGGACCGAACTGTCTCACGACGTTCTAAACCCAGCTCGCGTACCTCTTTAAATGGCGAACAGCCATACCCTTAGGACCTGCTTCAGCCCTAGGATGAGATGAGCCGACATCGAGGTGCCAAACACCGCCGTCGATATGAACTCTTGGGCGGTATCAGCCTGTTATCCCCAGAGTACCTTTTATCCGTTGAGCGATGGCCCTTCCATACAGAACCACCGGATCACTAAGACCTACTTTCGTACCTGCTCGACTTGTGGGTCTCGCAGTTAAGCGCGCTTTTGCCTTTATACTCTATGAACGATTTCCGACCGTTCTGAGCGCACCTTCGTACTCCTCCGTTACTCTTTAGGAGGAGACCGCCCCAGTCAAACTACCCACCATACATTGTCCTCGGTATTGTTATACCTGAGTTAGAACCCCGACATGACCAGGGTGGTATTTCAAGATTGGCTCCACAAACACTAGCGTGTCTGCTTCAAAGCCTCCCACCTATCCTGCACAAGTCAGGTCAAAGTTCAATGTAAAGCTGTAGTAAAGGTTCACGGGGTCTTTCCGTCTAGCCGCGGGTACACAGCATCTTCACTGCGATTTCGATTTCACTGAGTCTCTGCTGGAGACAGCGCTGCCATCATTATGCCATTCGTGCAGGTCAGAACTTACCTGACAAGGAATTTCGCTACCTTAGGACCGTTATAGTTACGGCCGCCGTTTACTGGGGCTTCGATCAAGAGCTTCGCTTACGCTAACCCCATCAATTAACCTTCCAGCACCGGGCAGGCATCACACCCTATACGTCCACTTTCGTGTTTGCAGAGTGCTGTGTTTTTAATAAACAGTTGCAGCAGCCTGGTATCTGCGACTGCCAACAGCTCAAGGAGCAAGTCCTATCACCATCGGCAGCGTACCTTCTCCCGAAGTTACGGTACCATTTTGCCTAGTTCCTTCAGCAGAGTTCTCTCAAGCGCCTTGGTATTCTCTACCTGATCACCTGTGTCGGTTTAGGGTACGATTCGTTTATAACTATTGCTTAGAAGCTTTTCCTGGAAGCATGGTATTTGCCACTTCGCTGTACAAGTACAGCTTGCTATCAGATCTCAGTATAATGACAGTCCGGATTTGCCTAAACTGTCTACCTACATCCTTCCACCTGGACAACCAACGCCAGGCTGGCATAACCTACTCCGTCCCTCCATCGCATTATAAACAAGTATTGGAATATTAACCAATTTCCCATCGACTACGCCTTTCGGCCTCGCCTTAGGGGTCGACTCACCCAGCCCCGATTAACGTTGGACTGGAACCCTTGATCTTCCGGCGTGCGAGCTTTTCACTCGCATTATCGTTACTCACGTCAGCATTCGCTCTTGTGATACCTCCAGCATGCCTTACGACACACCTTCACAGGCTTACACAACGCTCCCCTACCACTTGAAAACAAATTCAAATCCGCAGCTTCGGCTCCTAGTTTGAGCCCCGTTACATCTTCCGCGCAGGCCGACTCGACTAGTGAGCTATTACGCTTTCTTTAAAGGATGGCTGCTTCTAAGCCAACCTCCTAGCTGTCTATGCCTTCCCACCTCGTTTCCCACTTAACTAGGAATTTGGGGCCTTAGCTGGCGGTCTGGGTTGTTTCCCTCTCCACAATGGACGTTAGCACCCACTGTGTGTCTCCCGGATATCACTCATCGGTATTCGGAGTTTGCATCGGTTTGGTAAGTCGGTATGACCCCCTAGCCGAAACAGTGCTCTACCCCCAATGGTGTTCGTCCGAGGCGCTACCTAAATAGCTTTCGGGGAGAACCAGCTATCACCGAGTTTGATTAGCCTTTCACCCCTATCCACAAGTCATCCCCTGGCTTTTCAACGACAGTGGGTTCGGTCCTCCGGTGCCTGTTACGGCACTTTCAACCTGCTCATGGATAGATCACTCGGTTTCGGGTCTATGCCCTGCAACTAAACGCCCTATTAAGACTCGGTTTCCCTACGGCTCCCCTAAACGGTTAACCTTGCTACAGAACATAAGTCGCTGACCCATTATACAAAAGGTACGCGGTCACCCTAATAAATTAAGGCTCCCACTGCTTGTACGCACACGGTTTCAGGTTCTATTTCACTCCCCTCACAGGGGTTCTTTTCGCCTTTCCCTCACGGTACTGGTTCACTATCGGTCAGTCAGGAGTATTTAGCCTTGGAGGATGGTCCCCCCATCTTCAGACAGGATTTCTCGTGTCCCGCCCTACTTAATATGTTAACGCTAATGTTTCGAATACAGGACTATCACCTACTACGGTCAGCTTTCCCACGCTGTTCTTCTACATTAGCATTAATCGGCTTCTCCCCGTTCGCTCGCCGCTACTTGGGGAATCTCATTTGATGTCTATTCCTAAGGGTACTGAGATGTTTCACTTCCCCTCGTTCGCTTCTTGTACAAGTACAAGATACCTACCTTATGGTAGGTGGGTTTCCCCATTCAGAAATCTCCGGATCACAGGATATTGCCGCCTCCCCGAAGCTTATCGCAGGCTGTCACGTCTTTCATCGCCTCTGACTGCCAAGGCATCCACCATGTGCGCTTCATTACTTGACCATACAACCCCAAGTAGTCTTGATCTATAAATAGATCTTAACTTCTAAGTGCTATATAAGTCTAATTATGATAACGATATCACCTATGTTTATACGCTTGATTCAGTTCTCTTTACTTTTTTAATAACTCACTACTGGGATAACAACTGATGTCGTTAAGTAGTGAGTTATTAAGGTTAGGAACAACGCGTGAACACGTGTTCCTAACCCAGACTCATATCTATGTTTTTAAATAGTTTCTATGCTCTCATCGAGTCACAGATTCTGTATAAAACAGAAGTAAATAATCAGTTACAATCATTTAATTCTGTTTATGCTTATTTTATATATTTACTATCGTATTTATTATGGTGGAGCCAAACGGAGTCGAACCGTTGACCTCCTGCGTGCAAGGCAGGCGCTCTACCAACTGAGCTATGGCCCCGTATATAATAATGGTAGGCCTGGGCAGACTTGAACTGCCGACCCCCGCGTTATCAACACGGTGCTCTAACCAGCTGAGCTACAGGCCTGTGTCTGCCTGTAAAGGCAAAGCGCTAATAATAAATACTAGCTAAACTAAAGAACAACTTGTTGTGAATTCTTGCTGACCGAATGCGTCTATAAGGAGGTGATCCAGCCGCAGGTTCCCCTACGGCTACCTTGTTACGACTTCACCCCAGTCATCAACCACACCGTGGTGAACGCCTTCCCGAAGGTTAAGCTATCCACTTCTGGTGCAATCAACTCCCATGGTGTGACGGGCGGTGTGTACAAGGCCCGGGAACGTATTCACCGCGGCATTCTGATCCGCGATTACTAGCGATTCCTACTTCATGGAGTCGAGTTGCAGACTCCAATCCGGACTACGATAGGCTTTTTGAGATTCGCATCACATCGCTGTGTAGCTGCCCTCTGTACCTACCATTGTAGCACGTGTGTAGCCCTGGTCGTAAGGGCCATGATGACTTGACGTCGTCCCCGCCTTCCTCCAGTTTGTCACTGGCAGTATCCTTAGAGTTCCCGGCTTAACCCGCTGGTAACTAAGGACAAGGGTTGCGCTCGTTGCGGGACTTAACCCAACATCTCACGACACGAGCTGACGACAGCCATGCAGCACCTGTATTCTAATTCCCGAAGGCACTCCCGCATCTCTGCAGGATTCTAGATATGTCAAGACCAGGTAAGGTTCTTCGCGTTGCATCGAATTAAACCACATGCTCCACCGCTTGTGCGGGCCCCCGTCAATTCATTTGAGTTTTAACCTTGCGGCCGTACTCCCCAGGCGGTCTACTTATTGCGTTAGCTGCGTCACTAAGTCCTCAAGGGACCCAACGACTAGTAGACATCGTTTACGGCGTGGACTACCAGGGTATCTAATCCTGTTTGCTACCCACGCTTTCGAGCCTCAGTGTCAGTATTATGCCAGAAGGCTGCCTTCGCCATCGGTATTCCTCCAGATCTCTACGCATTTCACCGCTACACCTGGAATTCTACCTTCCTCTCACATACTCTAGCTCAACAGTATCAGATGCAGTTCCCAGGTTGAGCCCGGGGATTTCACATCTGACTTATCGAGCCACCTACGCTCCCTTTACGCCCAGTAATTCCGATTAACGCTTGCACCCTCTGTATTACCGCGGCTGCTGGCACAGAGTTAGCCGGTGCTTATTCTGCAGCTAATGTCATCGTCCATGGGTATTAACCATGGAGTCTTCTTCACTGCTTAAAGTGCTTTACAACCAAAAGGCCTTCTTCACACACGCGGCATGGCTGGATCAGGGTTTCCCCCATTGTCCAATATTCCCCACTGCTGCCTCCCGTAGGAGTCCGGGCCGTGTCTCAGTCCCGGTGTGGCTGATCATCCTCTCAGACCAGCTACAGATCGTCGCCATGGTAGGCCTTTACCCCACCATCTAGCTAATCCGACTTAGGCTCATCTAATAGCGAGAGCAACAAGTTGCCCCCTTTCTCCCGTAGGTCGTATGCGGTATTAATTCGAGTTTCCCCGAGCTATCCCCCACTACTAGGTAGATTCCTAAGTATTACTCACCCGTCCGCCGCTCGTCATCTTCTAGCAAGCTAGAAATGTTACCGCTCGACTTGCATGTGTTAAGCCTGCCGCCAGCGTTCAATCTGAGCCATGATCAAACTCTTCAGTTTAATCTTGCTATGTAACCCTTTAAAGAGGCTACTAAACTTGGCTCATCTAATCTGGCAAAATCGCTAAAAATTATGTTCGTAATGAATTAACTTTGAGTTTTTTTACTGTCTTAAATGATAATTTTTATAGTTAGCATTCTCTCGAAAAGAGAGTCAACCAACTTTATTTTTATGCATTCTGAATCAGCAAAAATCCACACAAGTTGTTCTTTAGTTATGCTTTTAAATAGTATCACTCTACTGTCGTCCAGTAGATGATGTTCTTGCTAATCAGTCTAAGCCATTTGCTTATCTTGTTTAGCGAGCCGACTATCATATCATGTTTAAATAATCTGTCAACCCTTTATTCTAATTCGTTTCAGTAAGTTATCTGGGTTATAAGTTTGTTAACTTATTTGCCAGCTTCCTTTGCTGAGGTGCGTATTATAGACGCTTTTAATCTGGTGTCAAGAACTTATTTTTTAATTGGTGTTAAAGTAATTATAAACTCTAATGCCAATCTCGCTAAACTTCAGTACTAAGTGATCAATCACTTGCCCTAATAAGTATAGCTTCGTTCCGATAGGGGCGTATTATACGCAGTTTCAGGGAGGGGTCAAGGGGTTTGTGAAGTTTTTCAATCAATGTTAATCACTACTTTAATACTGTTATAGTTATCAATAGCTTGGAATTACCACCTACTTATGATTAACTAAATTTAGCCTATTAATCAATTGTCTTCTTCTTTTATATGGTTACTCAATAGAGTTAATCGGTCGTTAATCGGTCGTTACTCGACATTTCATACTCTACTTACAACTTACCCATCTTTTTAAAGAACTCTTTGTAGGCTTCGACTTTTTTATCTAAGGCTAATGGGTAGGCTCGCGAGGTTGAGGGTAGACGATATAGTGTTAAGTCGTTAACTTGCTCTGCAATATGACTTTGTTCAGTGTCATGCCACTGGTAAGGATAGTCGATACTTTGATTGGTCTTAGGATACTTGGACTTAGCTGGTGGGGTATTAAGCAAGTTGAGCAATACCTCTGTTGCCTTGCCTCCTGTAGTGAATAATGATTTTACCTTTGGTACTTGCGGCAAAATGCTATCTAAATCAACAGTCGTTACAACCGTTAGGTTTTTATCAGACGCATTGCCAGTCTCGCGAATTGCTTGTACTACTGTGGGACAAGAAGCAATACCGCGCTCAAACATAAAGGCGCGAATCTGCTCAGGATCAAAGCGTTTCTCATCCCCTACTCTAAAATAATCTGCGTCGTCAAAGAATACGCGGCCATAAATGCGCCACATGTCATTCTGAAAGTTAGGATAGTGGAATCTCATCGCCCATTTATCAGCGGTGGGTGGAAAACTACCCATCATCATGACCGTCGCATCGGGTGGTAGGACGGGACCAAAAGGATGCGTTTCGATATTTGCTGTTTCTGTATCTAAATTTTGTGGCCATACAAAGTCGTTAGCAGGTTTTGATAGCGTTGTGTGAGTATTCGATGCGGATTTGGTCATGATATTCTTCATCAGAAAAGTGGTTTTTTTGGTATCATAGCAAGCGTAAACATTGCTTAAAGTACAATGGCTTTAATATAGCTATATTTTATGGTTATACGACTTGCTATGAACCACTATTTATAATTATTGATTGGTTGATTTGTCTCTTATTACTATAAAAGCTCAGCCGATAGAGTCAAGGCACGATTTGTTAGTGATATGGATGGTTTTATAGATAACCATATAGTTATAAAGTCGAACATAATCATGAAACAATTTATTTAAAAGCGCTGCGCCGCAATGTATTTATTTGCCCATTGTCTATCTAAATGCCTATATTTTTTATTTTATTAGATTAAATAACGCCCAAGAATCAGACCAAAACTAAGAGACTACTCATGAGTGACTTAAAAATTACCGTAATTGATCATCCGTTAGTACGCCATAAACTCAGCCTCATGCGTGAAAAAGACTGTAGTACTTATAAGTTTCGTACGCTCACCAAAGAGCTTGCACGCTTGATGGCCTATGAAGCAAGCCGCGACTTTGAGATTGAAACCTTTCCAATGGAAGGCTGGTGTGGTGATATTACTGGTGAGCAAATCACTGGGAAGACGGCGACGATTGTACCGATTCTGCGCGCCGGTATTGGCATGCTGGATGGCGTTCTCGATTTAATCCCAACGGCTAAAATATCTGTTGTCGGCTTACAACGTGATGAAGAGACCTTGGAACCAGTACCGTTCTTTGAAAAGTTCGTTAGTCATATGGACAAACGTCCCGCGATTATCATTGACCCGATGCTCGCAACTGGTGGCTCAATGATTGCTACTATTGAGATGCTAAAGAAACACGGCTGTAAAAATATTAAAGCATTGGTATTGGTCGCAGCGCCTGAAGGTGTGCGCTTAGTCAATGAAGCGCATCCTGACGTGACGCTTTATACAGCGGCATTAGACAGCCATTTGGATGAACACGGCTATATCATCCCTGGTCTCGGTGATGCTGGTGATAAGATATTTGGTACTAAGCAAATTTAATATAACTGACGGCTATAAATAGCGGCTGTAAAGTATGATTAAGCATTGATGGCTACCATTACGACTGCCATTAACAATTTATTATTAATGACTTCTTATTAATAACAAGGATGAATGATGAACGTATTGATTACGGGTGCAAGTGCGGGTTTTGGTGAAGCGCTTACGAGGCGTTTGGTTGCAAAAGGTCATCGGGTGATTGGTTGTGCGAGACGACTCGATAAGCTTAATGCACTGGCGCAAGAGCTTGGTGATTTGTTCTTACCAGTAGTAATGGACGTTAGTGACACTGCTTCTATTCCACAAATTATTGCTGATCTGCCAGAGGACTTTAAGCAAATCGACGTCTTGGTTAATAATGCTGGACTGGCATTGGGTACAGAGCCTGCGCAAAATGCCAATCTTGATGACTGGATGCGTATGGTCGATACCAATATCAAAGGTCTAATGTCATTAACACATGCTGTCTTGCCAGCCATGGTCGCGCGCGATAGTGGTTATATTATAAATGTTGGCTCGATTGCTGGCAGCTGGCCTTACTTTGGTGGCAACGTCTATGGCGCAACGAAAGCGTTTGTGAAACAATTTAGCCTAAATTTGCGCGCCGATTTAATCGGTACACAAGTTCGGGTGACCAATCTTGAACCGGGCAATGTTGCCGGTACTGAGTTTTCAAACGTTCGTTATCATGGTGATGATGATAAAGCCGCTAAAGTTTATGATGGCTTCAAAACCATGACTGGTGATGACATTGGCGATATCTTGTTATGGTTGATTGAATCGCCTGCTCATATTAACGTCAACCGTTTAGAAGTCATGCCTGTTGCGCAAACTTATAATGGTCTGACGATTGCTAAGCAAGATTCGTAGATATGTAAATCATAGTTTTGTAAGCTGCTAAAAAAACTTTATAAATTTAATATTTAAAACGTATAAAAAAGCGACCTTTATAGGTCGCTTTTTTTATTGAGCGAAAAATTGCCTATGAAAAACTTACCGTTTAATCAGCTAGTGCTTTAATCAACTCAAACCTTGGCAATTTTTTACCATCTATCGTGACTGTTTCATTAAACATGGCTATTGGTCGAACCCAAACACCGTATTCACCGTAAAGACAACGATAGACGACTAATACTTCTTCGGTTTCAGAATGCTTTACCGTATGTAAAACCTGATAAAGACTGCCTTTATAATGGCGGTAGATACCTTGGGCAATGGTTTGAATTGATTGATTCATAATTCCTTACTTATACCAATGGTTATAAAGTTTTAGTGAGCATCATTAAGTTTTTTGTCAGTTTTAATTTCACTATTGGCCACTCATATTTTATTAAACTATACATTACCGTATCTGAAATAACGCCATCACGGCGGACTCTATTACCTCGAATAACGCCATCTTTTTTAGCACCTAAACGTTCAATCGCTGCTTGTGAGCGATGATTACCAATATCTGTGCGCCAGCCTACGGTTTGATACTCCAAGGTTTCAAATATATAGGTGAGTAGCATAAGCTTACAGGTAGTATTGACGTGCGTACGCCAATACGATTTAGCATACCATGTATAGCCAATCTCTAGACGTTTTGCAAAGGGTAAAATATCGTGGAAACTCGTTGTACCAATCGCTTTACCGGTTAACTCATCAATGACGACAAAAGCTTGTCTATCAGGCATTGATTCTGCAATATTAATATAGTCAATGACTTTATCGGGCTCGGGTACAGAAGTTTCATTTATTTTCCATAGCTCACCGTCTTGGCAAGCTTCTGCTAAGTCAATTGCATGACTTAGCATTAATGGCTTAAGGGTGATACCGTTACTTGATAACGTAGGAAGGTCAAACATCTTTCTCTCCTTAAGCCATAATGGATTTATAAATTAATTTATCCAACTCAATTTCCGAACTACCCTACCGTTACTTTCGCATAGGCTTTCTTACCCGCTTGGATAACAACCGTTTGCCCAGCAATTAAGCTAAAGCCACCATCGACGACGTCGCCATCTACCTTCACCGCACCACGTTTGATCATATCTTTGGCAGATGAGCTATTTTTGGCAAGTCCCGCTTGATTAAGTATTTGGGCAATAAATAGTGCGTCTTGACCTTCCAAGTCGAGGGTCACTTCTGGCAAATCAACGGGTAATTCACCATCGGCCAACACATTACCGGCTGATTTATGCGCATTAGCTGCTGCATCGGCATCATGGAAGCGTTCAATTAACTCTTCAGCAAGGATACGTTTGATTTCTTGTGGATTGCGACCGTTTTCCATCTCGCTCATTAAGCTTTCGACTTCTTCCATCGGCTTAAAGCTTAAAAATTCAAAATAACGACGGATTAATGTGTCTGGCATCGAGAGGATTTTTTGATACATCGTACCCGGTGCATCATAAATGGCGACATAGTTGCCCAGTGATTTGGACATTTTATTAACGCCGTCTAAGCCTTCTAGAATCGGTACGGTGATACAGACTTGCTGCTCTTGACCGTAACGACCCTGCAAAGTACGACCCATTAATAAGTTAAAGGTTTGATCGGTACCACCAAGCTCGACGTCAGCTTTAAGCGCGATAGAGTCATATCCTTGTACCAATGGGTAGAGGAATTCATGGATAGAGATAGGCGTTTGCGCAGCATAGCGTTTGGAAAAATCGTCACGCTCAAGCATACGCGAGACGGTTTGCTGGCTAGCAAGCTGAATCATATCCGCCGCTGTCATATCGTTAAACCACTCGGAATTAAAAACGACGCGAGTTTTTTCTTTATCCAGGATTTTAAAAACTTGCTCAGCATAAGTCTTTGCGTTGGCTTTGATTTGCTCGTCTGTTAATGGCGGACGCGTGCTGTTTTTACCAGAAGGATCACCAATCTTGGCGGTATAATCGCCAATTAAAAAATAGATCTCATGACCCAAATCCTGAAAATGCTTAAGTTTATTAATCAGAACCGTATGACCTAAATGTAGATCAGGGGCGGTAGGATCAAAACCCGCTTTGATACGTAGCGGACGATTTAGTTTAAGCTTTTTAACTAAATCCTCTTCAGATAGGATTTCTTGGGTGCCGCGCTGGATAAGGGCAAGCTGTTCTTCTAGAGTGTAGGTTTGATTGGTCATGATGATCTCTTTATTGTCTTTATCAAAGGGTTGAAGCGTTTGGGCTATTTAGAATCTCGTAGCCATCAAAAAATGTTAGAATTTGGCAGATATACTAGCGTTTTTTAAGGTAAATTGCCATGACCAACCCCGCATCAATTGCTGATAGTCAGCATAATAATGTTCAAGATATGAGTTTAAATGATGACTTCGATAGCCGTTTAGATAAGCGTCTAGATAATATGGACGATTTAAACTATGCCACGCTGACTGATGCACTCGAGCAAACCGTGTTTGAAAACTTCGATGATGGCTTATATATTGGCATGATGTCAGGCACCAGCTTAGATGGAATGGACGCTGTTATTTGTCAATTTGGCAGTAATACTAGTAGTGCGAATACTAGTAGTTCGAATATCAGTAATGAAGGCGATACACAGCAGCCAATGCACTTGTTAGCGACTGTTAGCCAAGATTTTCCACCACGCTTACGTGAAGTATTATTGGCATTATGTCAGCCTAATGGCGTCAATCAATTAATACCAACGGCGGGTGAACCAAATAGCGAATTAGACTGGTTCGGTTGGGCAAGTAAAGAATATGCTGAGTTTGCCAGCGACGTGGTTAATACGTTATTGCAGCAATCAAATACTGATAGTGATTCTGTACTGGCGATTGGCTGTCATGGGCAAACGGTGCGTCATCGCCCGCAAATGGGCTTTAGCTTGCAATTAGTCGATGCTAACATCATCGCTGAGCGTACGGGTATTAGCGTCGTCAGTGATTTTCGTCGCCGCGATATGGCGGTCGGTGGTCAAGGAGCGCCATTAGTTCCTGCGTTTCATCAAGCATTATTTGCCGCGCCTGATAGCACTCGCGTGTTATTAAACTTGGGCGGTATCGCTAATATAACGGTCTTGCCAGCAATCACTGCTAGTAAAGAAAATAGTAATGAAGAAAGCCATAATGAAAAAAAACAAGTCGTTGGCTATGATACAGGTCCCGCGAATTTATTATTAGATGCGTGGACGGCATTGCATACTGACAAGGGTTATGATGCTGGCGGTGCGTGGGCACAATCTGGACAAGTCGTTGAGCCACTACTCAATCAACTTTTAGAACATTCGTTTTTTGCTAGAGATTATCCAAAGACTACTGGGCGTGAAGATTTTAACTTGGTTTGGTTACAGCGTGAGCTACAAAAATTCGATCAAGTATCTGCTCATATTCGTTACTCATCTGCGGATGTGCAAGCAACTTTAACCGAGCTAACAGCCATCAGTGCCAGTGCCCAAATCAATATGTTTATCAACGCTGATGAAAATAGCACGGTATACGTATGCGGTGGCGGTGCACTTAATGATTATTTGATTATGCGATTGCAAGCGCATTTACCGCGTTGCAACGTAGAGACCACTGCCAGTTTAGGACTCGATCCAACGTGGGTAGAAGCAGTCGCCTTTGCATGGCTAGCAAGACAAACCCTAATGGGCGAAACCGGTAACTTGCCAGCTGTTACGGGGGCAAATAAAGGCGTGGTATTGGGTCAAGTATGTTTTGCCTGATTGATTAAATTTTAGTTTACACACGTGCACTTATGTGTTTTATAATGGCTTACGAAATACCCTCCTCTTCAGACCCGTAAGGACAGGATATATAATATGAGCCAGCACAGCAGCCCATCAAAATCGCAAATCGCTACTACTGATGCAAAACGGCGTCAAAAACCGCCACATTATGAACGCTCTGACGACGCACGTGTAGTAGTCACCGGTATGGGTGCTGTCACACCATTAGGACTAGATGTCGAGAGTACTTGGAAAAGACTGCTCAATGGTGAGAGCGGTATTGCCACGATTACTCATTTCGATGCAACTGACTATCGCGCGCAGATTGCAGGTGTGGTCAAAGACTTCGATGCCAAGCAATATATGAATGCTAAAGACGCGCGCCGCTATGATGATTTTATGCAATATGCGGTAGCGGCAACCTCAATGGCGTTAGAAAACGCTGGCTTTATTGATGAAGTTAGCGCCAAGGATAGTCCTGTACAAAACGTTGACCAAGAGCGCTTTGGTGTCATCTTAGGATCAGGTATTGGCGGTATTCAAACCATTGAAGACAGCTGTGCTATGTTAAATGATAAAGGCCCTAAAAAAGTTTCACCATTTATCATTCCAGGCTCTATCGTTAATATGGCGGCTGGACTCGTGGCGATTAAGCATACATTAAAAGGTCCAAATCTTGCCACATCAACCGCTTGTACGACTGCTACCCATGCTATTGGTCTAGCAGCACGCTTGATTGCTTATGGCGATGCTGATGTTATGATTGCCGGTGGTAGCGAAAAAGGCTCAAGCCCTCTTGGCATGTCGGGATTTTCAGCGATGCATGCCTTATCAACTCGTAATAATGAGCCGACTAAAGCCTCGCGTCCTTTTGACAAAGATCGTGATGGTTTTGTGCTCGGTGATGGCGCTGGTGTGGTCGTACTGGAAAGCTTAAGTCATGCCAAAGCACGTGGTGCAACAATATTAGCTGAGCTAGTCGGTTTTGGTATGAGCGATGACGCTAGCCATATTACTGCCCCTCCAGAAGATGGTAGCGGTGCGGCACGAGCGATGCGCAACGCTTTAAACGATGCCGGTATTGAGCCTGCCGCTGTTGGTTACGTCAATGCGCACGGCACAAGCACGCCTGCCGGTGATGTCGCTGAATCTATTGCTATTGAAACCGTGTTTGCGCCGGTAAAAGACAGCATCTTAGTCAGCTCAACCAAATCGATGACCGGTCACTTGCTTGGTGCCGCTGGTGGTATCGAAGCGATATTTACCGTCCTTGCCTTGCAGCATCAGCATGTACCGCCAACGATTAATTTGGATAATGTTGAAGACAACTGTAATCTCGATTATGTCGCCAACCAATCACGTAAAGTGAGTAATCTACAGTACGCTGTTTCCAATAGTTTCGGCTTTGGCGGTACTAATGGCTCGCTAATATTTGCACGCTGGCCTGTTAAGCCATAATGCATATAGAAAAGGTCACAATATTTGCCGTTGTAACCTTGGTGTCAGATTTGCTACGTTTGTCCACTTGCAGCCCCTTATCATACTTGCGTATGATAAGGGGTAATTTTTGCAACATTTATGGACGATACCATGTCAAGCTACTCATTTTCCCATCAGTTTTATCAGCGCTGGACGTGCGCGCCAGAACCTATACGCGCGTCAATCATCCAAGAGCTGACGGATATCACTACCCTATTACAAGCCGATACACCATTTGAAACCTTTGTTTTTAGCACGCATGATTTAGACGCGTATCTTGATGATCTTTATGAAAATCATGATGCAGAACAAGCGATCGCCAAAGCAATCGCCGATAAACAAGCCGAAGAGCGCACTGTTGCTGAAAAACAACGTCTAGAAGAAGAAGAAAAACAAGCAGCCGCAGACGCTAAGCTCAAAGAAGAGACTAAATTAAAAGAAGCAGCCAAAATTCGTGAAGAATCAGAAGCCCCTCAAAAAGACCAAGAAAAAAATGTGCAGTTAATAGCCGATAAAAACAATCTTGATAAAACCGTTGCAGCTATTGATGCCAACGATACAGACAAGATAAGTGCTGATAATAATATTGCTAATAGCGACGTTGCCAGTAGTAATGAACATATAGTTACTGAAGACATCGCTACTGGTAAAAACGCTACTGCAGAAATGGTTACTGGCAATAATAACACTGAGAACGGTACTGAGAATGAAGCGGTTCACAAACAAAGCCATGTCGCTATTACCGCCATTGATAGCAATATCAAGACGGTCATCGATAAAGCCGTTTCAGACGCAGCGATTCACTTATCTTTAAAAAACACTAAATTGGGCGCAACTCATCCAGAGTTAATCCGTGAGCTTGAGATGCATGTAGATGACTATCTAAGTGAGCAGATGATGCAAATGTCTGAGAATTTAAAATCTTGGCTGCGTGCCGAAGTGACTCAACACTTAACCGAGCAAGATAAACCGGCTACTAAAGATAACCTACAAAAAAATTAAACACAGCGTCTATACAGCAAAAAGCCCCGTAAATGAATTACGGGGCTTTTTATTGCACGATTAAAAATGAGTTTTTTACTTTAAATCGCTTGTGTACGTTCGGTCAGCCATTCAAGTGCTAGGCCATCAATGCGGTCTTTTAGCTCAGCACAAACTTGGCTATGATAGTTATTGAGCCAATCGATTTCTACTTGATCCAATAATGAAGGTTCAATCAAGCGCGTATCAATTGGACAGTAAGTGATGGTTTCAAAGTTTAAGAATTTACCAAATTCCGTCTCAGTAGGATTGCCAACTGGCGTATTGACCACCAAGTTTTCGATACGGATGCCCCACTTACCTTCACGATATAGACCCGGCTCATTACTGGATATCATGCCTTCTTTCATGGCGCGCTCTTTCGGAGTACTGGCGCTATAAGCGATGACCTGTGGACCTTCATGAACGTTGAGGAAATAACCAACGCCATGACCCGTACCATGACCATAATCCATCTGTGCTTGCCATAAAGGCGCACGGCAAATCGCATCAATTAACGGTGACGCGATACCATCAGGGAAGTGAGCACGTGCTAGCGCAATATGAGCTTTTAGCACCGTCGTAAAGTCACGCTTGTGCTCGCTGTTTACTTGTCCAATACCAACCACGCGAGTGATATCAGTCGTGCCGTTTTGATATTGAGCGCCTGAGTCGATCAATAATAAACCACCTTCACCTGCATTTACATCAAGGTAGCTAAATTTCTCTGGCGTTGCACGATAATGCGGTAGCGCACCATTCTCATTAAAGCCTGCGATGGTTGGAAAACTTGGTGACACATAATGCGGCTGACGACTACGCACGTCAATCAACATACTATCAACATCAAGCTCGCTTAAACGCTCACCTGCCTTTAGACGCTGCTCAAATGCGGCAAAAAACTCACATAATGCCGCGCCATCTTGACGCATCGCTTCACGAACATGGTCGATATCTGAATCAGATTTAATTGATTTTAATAAAGTGCTTGGTGCCATTCGCTCAATGAAACCCACACCGTCTGCCATGTTTGACAACGTGCCGACTGCGACTTTACTGGGATCTAGTAATAACAAGTCGTCGGCTGTCAGCGTACTCAACGCATCCTGCACAGCCTCATAGTCAGCAAGCGTGATACCGCTATCTTTCAAGCTTTGCGCAATATCAGCACTGACTTTATTATTATCAATAAACAATATCGCTTTTTCAGCATCGATAAGCATATGAGCCAAAAATACAGGGTTATAATCGACATCAGCGCCGCGTAGATTGGTCAACCAAGCAATGTCATCTAAGCTCGAAAGCAAATGATGGGTCGCCCCTGCTTCTGCCATACCAGCACGGACGGCGGCAAGTTTTTCGCTAGCAGACTGCGCGATAAACTGCTTATCGTGTGCATATAAACTGGCTGATGGCAGCGCTGGTCGATCAGTCCATACTTCTGTCAATACATCACGCTCAGTGATTAAGGTAATGTCATTGGCATCAAACCCATCGAGCAGTTTATCTTGCTCAGCGATAGACAGCACATTGCCATCGACTGCTACGCTATCGCCTTCCGCCAAATGCTCGGCTAACCAATCGATATGGTTTGGTTGACCCGGTGCAAGCTTCTCTAAGCTGATACCCGTACCATCTAATTGGTCTGCTGCATGTACCCAATAGCGGCTGTCCGTCCACAGACCAGCAAAATCAGCCGTCACAACCAGCGTACCAACCGAACCTGTAAAGCCTGATAACCACTGACGGGTTTGCCAGTATTCTGGTAAATATTCAGATAAATGCGGATCCGCAGATGGCACGATGATTGCCGTAAGATCTTGCGCAGCTAAAATCTTGCGTAAGCTGTCGATACGATCATGAATGGCTTGTTTGTTCATTGAATGTTTCCTTATTGATTTTGGAGAAATCAGCTTTTAAAAAACGGCGTGAGGCGACTATGGATAGCCGTCTTATTTGGACGAAAAAAATTGCTTTGAGTATGTAGTCATTATTGAGCAGTCAGCATATAAATCGAACCGTTCAACACATTGAAAACTGGATTTATATAACATTGAATATTTATATAACATTGAATGTAGATAAGACCGTTTATGCAACTCTTAATAAAGCAGAACATCACTAGATGTTTGGGCAGAAAGCAGGCTTTCAATAGCTTGTGGCAAATAACTCACTAAGTTAAACAATAAAACGTGCTACCACTAATGGTAACACGTCTTGTTGTTCATCTTATTATCCAGCTTATCCAACATTCATACTGGTTCTATTAGCCAATAGACCTTAACGTAAATAACTGAACTTAGATGTTTGAGTTTAACTTATCTTCCTGTTCGCTTTTTATCAGCATATTATTAATGGGTTTTGATAATAATAATAATATCACTGCTGTGATGACCAAAAAGACCGTCATCGTGGTAAACAAACCTGGTAAACCTTCAATCTTATCCGCGGTGACGTGACCACCAAAGAAGGCCGCAACCAAGTTACCTAATGCGACAGAAGCGAAGAATAGCCCCATCATCTGGCCTTGCATCCCTTTTGGCGCAAGCTTAGTCATGGCAGACAAGCCAACAGGACTGAGTGCCAATTCACCAAGCGTCAATAGTAACAAGCTACCGACCAACCATAAAGGTGACGCCAGTCCACCAGCATTGGTCAAGATGCTTTTGGATGCAAATATCATCAGCGCAAAGCCTGCCGCGGTAAGCAACATACCAAGCGCAAACTTCACCATACTATTTGGCTCAAGTCCTCGATTGGCAAGCTTGACCCATACAATACTAGCAATGGGAGCTAATATTAAAATAAACAAAGGATTCAATGATTGAAACCAAATACTGGGTATCTCAAAACCTAAGACATTAAGGTCTGTATAACGATCGGCAAACAAGTTAAATGAGGTTGGTTGCTGCTCAAAACTTGACCAAAATAGCGTTGAGCCAATAATCAATATAAAGCAGATCAGCAAACGCAGCTTATCTGTCTTATCCAATCGTGGCGAAATAAACATGACAGCAAAATACCCTATCACCACTGCCGCAATGAGGTATGTCATATACTGTGCGACCATTTCAGGGTTAAATGGCATGATACCAGTCGCCACTAAAACAGTAATGGCAGCAAGTAGTACAAGAAACCCTGCAACCCAGCGACCCACGTTTTTGTAAAGCCCAGACGTTTGCTCCCATTCAGGGGCGATGTTTTTGGCACTGGCATAACGATTTAAAGTCTTTTTAGCAGAAAAGCGGTAAATCAGCAGCGACGCTAGCATGCCAAGTCCGCCAACACCAAAACCTACGTGCCACATGCCTTTTTCTTTAAACACCCCAACGATCAGCGCCGCCAATAATGCACCAATATTGATACCCATATAAAACAAGGTAAAGCCGCCATCACGGCGTGCATCGCTTTTAGGGTACAAGGCACCGACCATCACTGAGATACAAGTTTTAAATAAGCCTGAACCCAACACAATACACATCAGACCCATAAAAAATAACGTCATACCAAACATAGCAGAGAGCGCAATGCACAGATGACCTAGGGCGATAATAATACTGCCCCACCACAACGCCCGTTCTTGACCGAGCCAATTGTCAGCCAACCAGCCACCTGGTACTGCCGCTAAATATAATGAACCGGCAAAAATACCATAGATAGCAGAAGCTGTCACTTCATCAAAGCCAAAGCCACCACTACCAACGGACGCGACCATAAACAGCACAAGCAATGGACGGATACTATAATAAGAAAACCGCTCCCACATTTCGGTAAAGAACAATGGGCGTAGTGGCTTCGGATGACCCATAAAGCCATTTTCTAGTGCAGCCAATTCGGCAGCACTTACCTCTGTTTGTGATTCCGTGCTCATACCTTTATCCCTTTAAGTACTATTATTATAACGACCAAGCCGCTAATTATTCTGATAGGCGGTCATAAACGCGGGTCATTGTTTCACTTGGTTATAATCAAGTAAAGAAAAAGTTATCTAATAATTACAGAAATACCCACAAAAAAACCCGCTCTCAATCATTGAGAACGGGCTTTTCGTTAAGTATTGCTGATGACACTATTGAAATAAGAGGCTTATCTGACCTCTCTACAGCAACAATGAAACCTTTAGGTTTTTAGAGTCTGAGTATGGTCAGTATCATACTGGAATAGCCCGCTTACTGTGCAGGCGCTGCTTTTTCAGTCGTACCAGCGTCTAAGTCGCCATCGGCTTGCTCTGCTGTCAAATCAGCATCAGCAACTGCTGCCTGACTGACTGTACCAGAGGCAGTGGCGGTGCCCGCTTCTGCAGTAACGACAGCGGCGCTATTAGCATCGGCAGTATCTGTAACTGGAGCTGGTGTCACTGTCGCATCAGCTGGCGTATCGGTAGTCGCTGCTGTGGCCGTATCTGCTACTGGCGCGGCGGCTGTTTCAACTGGCGCAGCTTCTTCAGTTGCAGTTGCCTCTGCTGCTGGCGCTTCTGTAGTCTCAGCAGTAATATGTTCACCCGCTGGGCGCAGAAATCCTGAGATGCCGATAAGTAAGACGATAGCCAAGAATAAGCCAACGCCACCTAAGGCATACAGGAACTCTTTCTTAGGGTTGTTTTCGACAATATGTTCTGACATACCTGATCCACCTTGCACAAAATATTTAAAATATTGGTCTATTATATCGCAATTTATGTCTATTTGTTAAAACCCTTAACTATTTAAAGGTTTTATTGTCGAAAAACTTTAAATCCGATCTATATCAGCACTTTCGACTACTTGACCACACGCGTTCGAGGGGTCGCACGCTTGCCAAGATAGCTTAATAATAGCAGAAGCGCAATCACGATTAAGATGGGGTAATTACCAAAGCGCATAAAAGGTGTATTACCGACTCGCGCCTGAATATCACCGCGTAATACTGTCCGCTCAAATTGCGGCGCACGCTTCACAATACGACCTTTGTGGTCAATGATAGCCGTGACACCAGTATTGGTCGCACGCATAAACCAACGGCCGTTTTCAAGCGCGCGCATTTGCACCATTTGCAGATGCTGTAGCGGACCGGCTGACGTGCCAAACCAAGCATCATTGGAGATGGTCAATAAAAAGTCAGTGTTAATAGCGTTTTTGCGGGTGGTATCAGGATAAGCAACTTCATAGCAAACCGCTGCCCCTAAATTATGACCACGCACACGCAGCGGTGATTGGTTATCACTACCACGACTATAGCTCAAGATTTCTTGACTGCCTGCTAAATTGGGCAAAATATCCAGCAGTCCTTCAAAAGGAATGTATTCACCAAAAGGTACTAAGCGCTGCTTTTTATAAAGCCCTTCTGCTTCAGCACCTAAGGCAATGACACTATTATAAAATGGCGGATACTTATCATTGGCTTCATCAAACGCTGCTTCATCCTTATAAGGAATGCCAGTTACCCACGTGGTATTCGTTTCTTTGGCCATTTTTACCATTTCACTGATAAAGCCAACCGCATCGGTCTGAAACATCGGAATCGACGACTCAGGCCACAGGACGATATCACGCCCCCACTCTGTACTTGTCAACGTTGCATAGATTTTTAGGGTTTCTACTTGATACTCAGTGAGCCATTTTAAATCTTGCGGAATATTGCCTTGAATTAAGGATACCGATAAATCAGGCGTGCCTTTCGGCTTCGTCCATTGTGGATTCATCAACCATAATGCGCTGCTAATAATTAACAAGGCTAAAGATGGAATCATATAGCCGCCACGGCGACGCAGTAGCTCAACTAAACTGGCTGCCAATAACACCGCTACAAAAGAGACGGCAAATACGCCAGCAACTGGTGCTAATGACGATAACCAATACTGCTCAGTAAAGGCATAACCGACAAACAACCACGGAAAACCGGTAAATAGCCAAGTTTTCATCCATTCTTGTAATATCCAAAGCGCGGCAAAAGATAACGGCTGCTTACCGACCACTCGATTAAAAATCAGCGCTAAAAAGCCATGGAACAATCCCATGCCCAAACCCATCAACGCAATCATAATCAGCGCAAGCCACGCTGGCGTATCACCATAGACGTGAATAGAGGTATATAGCCAAAACGCCCCAACACACCAAAGCCCGGTACCATAAGCCTGACCAATAGCAAACGCACGCTTACCACTCATCTCCGGCACCAATAACGCGTATAAAATAGCCGGTGAGACCAGTGCTAACGGCCAAATATCGTAAGGCGCAAGCGCAAATATAAACACTGCCCCTGCCAGCAACGCAATCAATAGAGTCAGCACCAAAGGTAAGCCCTTTGGCTTATCGGGGTTCAGACGTTTTTGCAAATCAACAGTAGACAGACGCATAGCAGTTATCCAAAACCTTATTATTCAATAATTTTAAAACTCAATGATGCAGTCAACGTTCAATTTAAAGCTGACCCTATTATGATAAATATAGTACCTAAAAATTAAACCCGTCTATGATAGCAGCCTGCGCCACTCAATGGGTAAATTTGCGTTGCAAAATACCGGTTTTAAAAGCAAAAAAAACACGACCGCAATCGTGTTTTTTAGGATTAATCATTCATAGATTTAATAATAATGTGAATGATAAATCTAGCTGATAACGCTTTTCGATAAATTAATGACTAAAAAACTGGTGGCTAATAAACTAATGACTGCCTATTAGCACTTGCGGGTCATCGTTTATTTTAGTCACCTCGAGATTTTGGATAAAACGTCCCTCAACATCGGTAATGATGATTTGCCAATCATCTATGACGACGCTCTCACCTTCTAGATCACCGACGTAGCCTAGCGCCTGCATGACCAAACCACCCATGGTATCGACGTCGGTATCATCAAAATCAGAGCCAATCTCATCATTACAGTCTTCAATCGCCGTAGACGCTTGGATGCGCCACGTATTCGGCTTTTCAGGATCGGCGACAATATTATTAATATCACTGTCTTCATCGAAATCATCATGCTCATCGACGATGTCACCGACGATCTCCTCGAGTAAATCCTCCATCGTCACAACACCACCAAAGTTGCCAAACTCATCGACGACAACTGCCATGTGGACTTGGGTACGCTGCAACGAGCGTAGCAAGGTATCAGAGCGTGCGCTCTCACTGATATATAGTGGTTGACGTACCAAATCTCTTAAGCGTTTACTATCAATCTTGTCTTCTTGGTCGCGCACCATATGCACCAAAAGAGGAATCAAATCTTTTGCCAATAGGATACCGATGACCGCATCATCATCTTGGCTATCAAAGACCGGATAGCGCGAATGAGTCGTCTCAAGAATGATATCCATCACTTCAGCCAGACTGGTACTTTCATGCAAGCCAATCACCTGCGGACGTGGGGTCATGATTTCACGAACTTGTGTCGCCGGCAGATCGAGCACGCCTTCTAACATGTCCACCGTATCTGGCTCTAAGAATTGGCGTGACTGTTGTACTAAACTAATCAATTCATCACGGGTTTCGGGGGCAGTCGATAGCCAGCGTTTTAAGCCGCGCATCGACCAACTACTCGGGCTGGGAGCATCTTCAGACATGATGGTGTGAGTTAACCTCTTTAGTTAATGGTAATTAAAATAATACATAGAAAATATGTAAAGTGATATATGGAGATTAAAACAATAAATAAAACCGACTACTTATTATTAAAAATAAATGGACCAGCTTAATGAGTTTCACTTTATCGCAAGGCTTACTGACATTCAACGATAAATTCACTCAAATTGTATTGTCAGTGTGTTGCAAACTTTGCTATGGTCAAAGCCTTCATTCCTCAAAATCAACCCTATGTCGCTACGTGCCTTTGTTTCTCGCCTGCTTTCGTCTCATTCAAATAGCCATCGCTCAGATAACGGCTTAGACAGTCATGGCTTAGAAGCTGATAATTTAAATAATGGCATAAAGGCTAGCGCACCGAATAGCAATCCGCCAAAGTCTAAATGGCGGCATTATCTGCTACAATTTTTAATTGCGCTCACCCTTATATTGTCCGCCGTTTGGTTACTGCTGGCGATTTGGTACCAATTTGGCGGGCACTCGGTCATAACGTGGCTAACGATAGCCCTTATTGTCGGAGTGCTGGCAACTTTATTGGGTGTAAACGTTTGGTCAAAAACTGCTGAAAAATTAATGGATAGGCTCACCAGCGAGCGAAAAATCAGTAATAAAAAATCCAACGTTAAAAAAACAAACAATAAGAAAACCACAACTAAAAAAACAGCAACCAGATGGTTATTGGGATTGTACGCTGCCATTTGGTTTGTTGGCTTTGGTTGGTTTATGACTATCGAACCCAAGCAACAACGCGACTGGATGCCCGAAGTCAGTGAAAGAGTCACTTATACGCGTGATGCGAGTAATCCTGATTTAATTACCCTAACCAATGTACGCAATTTTGATTGGCATAATGCTGACGCTGCCACTGAACGCTGGGAGACGCGCACGATTGATATGTCGAAATTATCTGGCGTTGATGTGACCAACTCTTACTGGATGGGACCGCTGATTGCGCATACGTTAGTGAGCTTTCGCTTTGAAGATGATCGACCACTTGCCTTTTCATTTGAGATTCGTAAAGAAAATGGTGAATCTTTTTCTGCGCTGGCTGGTTTTTTTAGACGTTTTGAGCTCAGCTTAGTCGCCGCAGAAGAGCGCGATATTATTTATACTCGTAGTAATGCGCGTGGTGAGCAGGTTTATCTATTTCCGATCAGTCATTTGCAGCAGCATGAGGTCAAAGCATTATTTAAATCTTATTTAATCGCCGCCGATGAGCTAAATGAAGAACCCACTTGGTATAACACCTTAATTAGCAACTGTACCAATATTATTTTTTATATGGCACGTATCGTCAGTGATGATCGTCTGCCATGGGATTATCGGATTTGGGTATCGGGTTGGCTGCCAAACTATCTACACGATGTCGGTATGTTAGATACCAATCCTGAAAAAACAGGACAACCTTGGTCGATGGATACCTGGTATGAGCGCACGCATATCAATCCGAAGGTCAAAGGCTTTCATAATAACAACGACATTCATGGCAGCGAATTTTCTCAGCAAATTCGCCAAGCTATTCCCATTCCGCCACTTGCTGACTCGCGAATTGATGCCAAGGTAGGCGCTAAATCTGCGGCTCAGGCTTCTAAAGAATACTGATGACGATTGCTTCTTGTTAATATCACAGCTTTTAAGGGTTGAGATTCTCAAGAGAAAAGGTTAACGCAACTAACGCCTAACACCATTAAGGCTTAACCCAATTCACCACGCGCGTTTCCATCTCTTCATCATCCATACCTATTTCAGAGACACAACGACCAGCCACACCGACATTGGCAGCGCGCATTTGTTGTTGCGTGACTACTGCATCTTGGGTCAATAGCAAATGCCAACTGGGTAAGCTTTGACCTTTATACAAACGCTTATAAGAACAGTGCGATGGTAGCCACATCATTTTTGGCAAGTTCTCAATATTTAGCTGAATACAATCTGGCACATGCGCTTGGCGCGTCGCGTAATGCTGGCAATAACCCGTTGCACAGTCCATCAGCTGGCAAGTCACATCGGTATATTCGACCATTTCTTCATCAACATCGCCAGCTTCGTCTTCGTCGATATATTTAATCAAGCAACAACTGCCACAGCCATCACACAGTGCTTCCCACTCGCTATGATTTAATTCTGCTAGCGTAAAGCGTGACCAGAACTGCGGGCGCAATGTTTCAGTTGCTACAGCAGCAAACAGCTGATTCACGGCTGATTCTGACCCTGATTTTTCCTCAGCATTCGAATCAACATCAGTAGCTACATTTAAGCTGGCTTCATATTTATTTAACAAATTTAGCGTCATAAAGTTGCCGTATCATTTTGACAAAGAGCGTTACAGTATTATAGCTGTTTTTGACTGGGTTGGGCGTTAAGGTAGTAAAGGTAAGGAAAATGATCAGTTAAAAATACTCCTATATCACATTCCTAACCTAAAAATCATGACCTAACATTCATAACATAAAAAAAAGGACAACAATATGTCAATTAAGACTTTTGAATTAATCAGTACCACCGAAAATGGCATTCAGTTAATCAGCTATGTTGCACTGCCAGAAAACGCCTCAGATGACAATCCAGTAGCTGGCATTTTAGTCGCCCCAGAATGGTGGGGCGTCGTCGAACATCCAAAATCAATCGTTGAACGCTTAGCAGAAGCAGGCTACGCCGCCGTCGCGATGGACGTCTATGGTGAAGGAAAACTCACCACTGATGCGGCTCAAGCCAATATGTGGATGGAGCAAGTACTTGCCGATCAAGGTATGCTGATGGCACGCTGTCGTTTAATTCTCAATGACTTTAGTGACCAGATGGCTGTTAATGGCGATAATCTAGCCGCCATTGGCTTTTGCTTCGGTGGCAAAGTCGTCCTCGATATGGCACGTGAAGGCATGCCGTTAAAAGCAGTTGCAACTTTCCATGGCAACCCTTCGCCGAAGCAGCCAGCCGATAAAAACTTCAAAGCTAAAGTATTGGTCGCCCACGGTCGCGATGATTCTATGGTATCGATGGAGGCCATAGAAGGTCTCAAATCAGAGCTAGATGCCGCTGATGTCGATTACACTATTGATGTTTATGATAACGCTAAGCATGGTTTTACTAACCCACAAGCCGATGAGCGCGCTGCCAAAAATGGCGTAGATTTGGGCTATAACGAAGCCGCTGCCAAGCAAAGCTGGGAAAACATGCTGGAGTTTATGAAAAGCAACTTGGCATAAAGCTTTATAAAATCTTGTTATAAATAACGCAGCAAAAACAAGGGCAGCTTAATACTTAAGCTGCCCTTGTTTTTCCATTAAAACCATTACTATTGTGCTTATCGCCAAATAACGTCATTATCACTCTATTATCAGATGGATTGAGTGACGAGGATGCTATATCTATTTATAAACCAACTTGGCTGGCTGGCTTTTATTGCTTTGTTAATTGTGGTTGTGGCGTTATACGCCAAGATAAATCAGCAGCTCAGGCATTTACGCCGCGATATGGCACAATTACAAGCTGAGTTTGAGCTGCATAAAAATAACCTGATAGCAGAAAAACCTGCCCATTCTGCTGATATAAGCTTTATTAAAGATAGTAGTTCGGAATCAGAATCTGCGGTAGCACCTGATAGCGCTTTAAGTCCTTGGCCACCAACGCTTACTTCTTCATCATCGTTATCTTCAGAAGAAGAAAAAGTTACTTCTGCGTCATCTACTTTACCTATTTTTGACTCTATTAAAAACCTGCGCTTAAAGTCGAAACCACAGAATTCAACCACTGACATAGAGCCGGACGAACGCTCTTTGCCAATAGTTACTTCCATTATCAGCTCGATTAAAAACTGGTTCTTTGGCGGTAATTTGGTGGTACGTGTCGGAGTCTTAGTATTGCTGGTCGGCGTGGTTTTATTGCTACGCTTATTAAGCGAGTATATCGAGATACCGATTACCGTTAAACTTATTGCCATAGGTGCTATTGGCTTAGGGCTAGCAGGATTGGGATTAAAACTAGTAAAAAATCGCTTTGCTTACGGCATTACCTTGCAAGGAGCCGGTTTATCCATCGCTTATTTAAGTACCTTTTTTGCCTATAGCGTGTATCACGTCATTAGTGCCTTACCAAGCTTTATGGCACTCGGTATATTATCGGCGCTAACGGTTGCTTTAGCGGTGCGCCAAAACGCTTTCCCGTTAGCATTATTGGCATTATCCGGTGGCTTTTTTGCGCCAATTTTGACAAGTCAAGATACCGGCAGCTTAACGGTATTATTTAGCTATTATTTATTATTAAATGTGACCATTGCTGCTATTGCCCATTATCGCCCGTGGAAGGTACTTAACTTATTGGGTGTGGGCGTGACCTTTGGGCTGGCATACTATTGGGGGCTCACTGAGAATTTAATAGCAATTATTGATAATCAGCGCTGGGCATTGGTCCTGCTCGTAGCACTGCATGTCCTGCTCTATCTATTCGTCGTCATTCGCTATGCTCAGCAAATCATTGCTTATAACAATAGCCATGAGTTGGATACTAATAGCGAAAATCAAACTGCTGACATTCAGACCGCTAATATTACTGACCATCAGTATTTATTTCCTATTGATATTGGGCTGCTATTTTCAGTGCCGATATTGGCATTTGGTTTATTTTCAGCGTTATTGAGCGATATCAATCACGCATTAACCTTTGCTAGCGCGATTTTAGCAGCGATTTATTTGGGGCTTGGCTGGACCTTTATTCAGCGTAGTCAGCGCTATGCGCTGATTACTGAAGGCATGCTGGCATTAGGGTTTGGCTTTTTAGCCTTGGTGATTCCGCTGGCGTTAAACGCTGAGTGGATTGCCTTTGGTTGGTCGGTGCAAGGATTAGCTTTGGTCTGGTTTGGCCGTCGCTCATTACGTGCATGGTCAGTATTATTCGGTTTATCGTTACAGCTGATTAGTATTGCTATGCTGTTAAATAGCTTTGTTATCACTGTTACGCATTATCCCACCTTGGCATTAACGATTTCTGCCATCAGTGCGCTCGCCAGCGTTTTTATTCTACGTGCCAGTAACTCGCCTATCCTATCTCCTATCGCAGAGATTCAAGATTCAGCACAAGCTATTCATTATTCTGAAAACGAGCTTAACGCCAATCATACGCTGTCAGAATACGCCAAAGATTTGGGCATCAGTGACACGGCAGCTCAGCAATGGCTTGCCAGTATCAATAGCCAAAGCATAGCGTTTAAAATCATTTGGCAAAGTCCAGTTTTGATACGTCTGTTGACGCTCACTGCGATGGGCTGGCTACTATATGTGTTAATCATTGATTTTGACCAATGGTTTGCCAGCTGGCAATTGGCAACGACTACCCTGATAGCATTGGCGAGTTTAGTCAGCATTATCATTTATCATGTGGTTAACTATTACCGTTCGTGGCGCGAAATCAGACAATTTAGCCATGGTTTGCTGCTGTTATTTTATGCCATGATCGTATTACAGCTGCCACAAAGATATGAATTTGACTATCAATGGACGACTTTTCATTGGCCGATATTTATGACGCTCTTAATCGGCTGGCTAGTCGTTGGGCAACTTTGGTTAAAAACGTGGCATAACAATACTAATATCAATAAAGACAATCATAACAATGCAGAATTAAAAGGCTACGATAGCGCTAGCTGGCTTGGCACTGGAATTATAGTTTTGGCAGAATTGGTACATTATAGATTGCCCAATTCACAAGGGGTGATGACTATCCTTGTACCTATTGCCTTGATGCTGGCTGGACTCTGGTGGACGCACCGTCATAACTTAATTCAATCCCATCATTCGCCAGAAAAAAACACATCTTCAGCGCTTTCGCTGTACTGGTTTGACTGGCAAGAGGCAATATTAAACAGTGCCAAAATTTTTGTGCCCATTACATTAGGCTGGGTTATTTTTACCAACTTCTCCTATGATGGCGTCATTTGGGAACTACCCTATTTTCCTTTGTTTAATTTATATGATGTGACCTTATGGCTAATCGTATTTTATGGGTTGGGCGTTTATTTACTCGGTCAATCACAGGGCAAGCAATCGCAAAACATCTTAGATGCCATTCCTAAAAATAATACGCTACTCATTATATTAGCGCTGATTAGTTTTTGGATACTTTCGAGCATGTTGGTCAGGACGTTGCACGCTTTTATTAACACACCACTATGGATTGTTGGTTTCTACGAAAGTACTGGCGGCGCATGGTATAGCGAGCAAGTGCAGACAGGATTAACGATTTTATGGACATTATTGGCATTGGCTGCAACTATTATTGCCAGTCGCTACCTCCAGCGGGCGCTGTGGTTTATGGGTATTGGATTGCTGGGCGTGGTGGTACTCAAACTGGTCTTGGTTGATTTATCACAAACTGAGGCGATTTGGCGGGTGATTTCTTTCCTTGGCGCAGGTAGTTTGATATTAGTGATTGGTTATTTGGCACCCCTGCCACCTGCTCATGATGAGGTCGTAGATGATCCTCAAGGATAGCGACTGCGATAACTGCCGCTGATGACGTCAAGAAATTGTAACGTGATAACGCTGGTTCTGTAGTAAACTGAACACCATTAAAAAGTAAATGACGATTGTCTTACTTTTAGCATTTTCTATAAAAGGTTATAAAAGCAAATGGATAAGAGAGTAAGTATTCAGTGGTTCCCTGGGCATATGAACAAAGCCCGCAATGAAATCAAAGAAAACATGCCACAAATGGACGTGGTCATCGAAGTGATTGATGCGCGTATCCCTTATAGTAGTGAAAACCCAATGGTCGCGGCATTGCGCGGCGAAAAACCTGTCATCAAAATCTTAAACAAAGCCGATCTTGCTGATCCCGAATTGACCCAAGCGTGGATGGATTATCTTGAGCAACAAGATGGTGTCAAAGCAATCGCTTGTGACGATAATAAAGCCGATGACGTAAAGCGCATCATCGCCCTTTGTAAAAAACTTGTCCCCAATAAAGTCGGCACGGGTCGCCAGATCAAAGCCATGATTATGGGGATTCCAAACGTCGGTAAATCGACTTTGATTAATACCCTAGCAGGACGTGCGGTTGCTAGAACAGGTGACGAACCAGCGGTGACTAAGTCGCAGCAGCTAATTAAGCTTGACGATGACATCATGCTCTATGATACCCCTGGTATGCTATGGCCAAAGGTTGAAAACGAAAACTCTGGTTATCGTTTGGCAGCGACCGGCGGCATACGTGATACGGCGTTTGACTTTGCTGATGTTGCAGGCTATACCGCTGAATATTTGCTTGAAGCCTATCCTGAGCTATTAAAAGCCCGCTATAAAATTGAAGAATTGCCCAAGACAGATTGGGAGTTTTTTGAAGTGGCTGGACGTAATCGTGGCTGTGTGCGTGCGGGAAATAAAGTCGATACTTACCGGATGTCAGAAATCCTAGTCAATGAACTGCGTAGCGGTAAGATTGGACGTATTACTTTAGAGACGCCGGCAATGACTGAGGCTGAAGAAATCGTCGTCGCCGAGCAACGTCTGGCTGCTGAAGAAAAAAGGATTGCTAAAGAAGAAGAGAAACGCCTGCGTCGTTTAAAGACACGTAAAAATCGTAAATAAATCTCATAAAAAATACCGGCTACTATGAATCCATTAATACCATCGGCTAAAACTATTCAAATCTATCTGCCAAAAGGCAATCCTCGCGGGTTACGTTTGGCAGAGATGACTACGCGTACAGTAAGACTGATTGAAATCCCGCGCATTCATATTGATGACTTTTTTGCGATGCCAGAAGCCAATCAAGTTGGTTTATATTTTTTGGTCGGTGATACAGACAGTATCGACAAGCCGCTACTATATATTGGGCAAACCGGTGATTTAAGAAGACGACTAAATCAGCATCATGAAAAGGATTTTTGGACGCGTGCTTTTGTCATGCTCTCGACCAATAACTCAATGACCCAAACTCACGCGTTATATATGGAACATAAAGCTATTGCCACTGCTATTAAAGTTGGGCGCTATGAGATAAAAAATGGTAATACTGGTAATCGTCCACATACTCCTGATCCATTAAAAGCCGACTGCGAAGAACTGTTTTATACGCTCGATGTTTTATTATCAACTTTAGGGCAGCCTATTTTTGAATCACTTAGTATCAATAACAAAAGTGCTAACAGTAATGAGATCTTACCTATTATAGATACAAGAAATACTATCTGTATTGGGACAACTCCTACTCAAATATCCCTTACTCAACCGGAGTCCACACTTTTTTATTGCAAAACTCATGGTACCTATGCTAAGGGTTATTATGATGATGATGGGTTTGTAGTGTTATCAGGTTCACTAATAAATAAGAGAACAATTGCATCAGCAAGCAGCTGGGCAATTAATAAAAGAGATGAAATGTTGTCAGCAAAGAAATTAATTGAATATGATAGCGAACTCTATGAGCTAATAGAAAACTTATTGTGCAAAACACCCAGTGGTGCATCTGATTTTGTACTTGGCTCTTCAAGCAATGGTTGGAAAATTTGGAAAAATGAAGCAGGTCAAACTTTAGATAGTATCTATCGCTAACGCCTTTAATCCCGATACGCAACCCTCATATAACCTTCATACTTTTGAATTGCTCGCCCATTGCCTATGACAGCCCCTACTTTTATTCATACAGATACCAACCTTAATTCCTTCGCCCCACGCCTACTCGACTGGTTCGCCGAAAACGGTCGCCATGATTTGCCTTGGCAGCAGCACCAAACCGACACGCCTAACCCTTATATCGTTTGGTTATCCGAAGTCATGCTTCAGCAAACGCAAGTAACGACGGTGCTGCCCTACTTTGCCCGCTTTATGGAGTCGTTTCCGACAGTACAAGATTTAGCAGTAGCAGAATGGGATATGGTGGCAGAGCATTGGGCAGGACTTGGTTACTATGCGCGTGCGCGTAATTTGCATAAAGGCGCTAAGCAGTTGGTTGAAGTGATCGCTGAGACTGGCGAATATCCAACGACCCTAGCAGGTTGGGAAGCAATATCAGGTGTCGGTCCTTCGACCGCTGGCGCGATTATGGCGATGGGCTTGCACCGTTATGGCGTCATCTGTGATGGTAATGTCAAACGTGTACTCACACGCTGGGCGGCAATCGATGGCGATATCACTAAGTCGGCGACGACTAAAGAATTATGGGCATTGGCAGAGCGTTTAACCCCTAGAGAGCAATCAGGATTGTTTGCGCAAGCGATGATGGATATGGGCGCAACGTTATGTACACGTAGCAAGCCCGCTTGTCTATTATGTCCGCTACAAGATGATTGCTTAGCACATGCACAAGGGCGCGAGACGGACTATCCGGTCAAGGCAAAAAAGCAGCCAAAACCCAGTAAATTCAGTAATGCGCTGCTTATTAAAAATACAGCTGGTGAGATATTGTGGCTACAGCGCCCTGATAATGGCATTTGGGGTGGGTTGTGGAGTTTGCCACTAGAGTTTGTAGAAAAGATTAGCGGAAAAGTTGCTGTTAAAGCTGTTATTAAAGACACTATTAAAAATACTGACAACAATATAGATAACAAACTAAGCGCCGCGACTGGTAATCAGCCATTAGAAGTGGCTAGTAATGAGAAAGTATACGAAGCAGAATTTACCACTGCTGAACAGATTATTAATGAGTGGTTGGCAAAAAATCAATTAATAGCAAAATCAGTGAGTAAAAGTTTATTAGACGACGCACCGATTAAACATTCATTGACCCATTTTCATTGGTATTTGACGCCGCAATCAGTCACTTTAAATGCTAAACAAACTACCGATATAACCGAAGCATTACAAGCTGGTGACATTAATATCAATTGGTTGAATGCTGATGATGCCCAAGCAACACTAGGGTTGCCACGAGCGATGGTTAAAATTTTAGAATAAGTATTTATGCTTATAGTAAAAACACCTTAAAAACGTGACGGTACTGCTGGTATAAGTTTTTTGCAGCCTCTGTCTGCGTAGGCACAGCAAGCGAAAAAAACTTATATCAACAGTACAGGATTTATCGATATTATTTTTCGCTGACTATAAATACTTAAAACAATCGCTTAACACTCCATTAAAAAAGCGACTCAGCATAATCCTGAGTCGCTTTTATTTTTGGTCTAACGAAATATTAGAACGATAAAACTAAGACTTCGGTACACGCAAACGCATCAAGCCTTCTTGTTGTACCGTCGCTACCAGCTTACCATCTTGCCAAAACTGACCGTGATTGAGTCCCATCGCATTGGATGTCGTATCACTCCACATGTCGTATAGCAGCCATTCATTTAAGTCAAAGTGACGATGGAAATGCATCGAATGGTCGATACTAGCAGCCTGTAAACCACTGGTCATAAAGCTAATACCGTGCGACATCAGACCGGTGCCAACCAGATAAAAATCAGATGAAAATGCCAATAATGCTTGCTGGATGGCGAGCGGCTGATTACCCAATTCACGGATACGTAGCCAGTTTGCTTGCTTCGGTTTCATCGGTTCTGGATGAATCGGATCACGCGGCTTAACGGGTTTGATCTCGATATGACGGCGGCGCATAAAGCGCGCTTTTAACGCCTCTGGGACTTTACCGACATACTCTTCTTTTAAATCCTGCTCAGCCAATAAATCTTCAGGCGGCGGATAAACCGGCATATCTTCTTGATACTCTAAGCCTTCTTCCATCGGTGAAAAAGACGCAATCATCGAAAATATCACTTGCTCAACCGGCGGCTTACCGCGTACTTGCTTATATTGAATCGCGGTCACTTCACGCGCAGACAGACTGCGACCATCACGTAAGCGGCGCACTTGATAAATCACTGGTTGATTGATATCACCACCGCGTAAAAAATACCCATGCAATGAATGACAAGGCTTGTCTTTATCAAGCGTATGCGCTGCTGCCATGATCGCTTGCGCGAGCACTTGCCCACCGAAAATACGGGCACCAACATAGTCATGGCTTTTACCTTCAAACACATCAGGGCTGACTTCAATGAGCGCCACTGTGGCCAGTAACTCATCGATCAGTTGCGAATAATCAGACATGACGGTATTTTCCTTATTTTTGTCAATAACGCCAAGCATCTAGATATAAGCGCCAAACGATATCAATACGATATGGCTCAAGCCGATATGGCGTTTTAATTTAAAATAATATGAAATCACTTGCAGTAATATACAAGAGAAATTTTAGGATGAGCAATAACTTAGTATGATTAACAATAATAACAGACAATAAAACGATTACTAATAACTCATTATAAAACGAAAGGCATAAAAACGAGATGTTTTATATCCCCTCGTTTTTACTATTGTCTTACATTTATGGCTTCACTGCCACCAGCACACGAATAGAATCTGGTACGAGTGATAAGCTTCCTAGCGCCTGCTCGCCTTGTGCTTGTAGCTGCTCTAAGCGTTCAATCTCTTCTGGACGCACGTTAGGATTGATGGTTTGTAGATGCTTAAGACGTTTAATCTCACGCGACCACTGCTGGCTAAAGCGTGCGCTTGCTTGCTCACCAATCTCAGCCAACTGCTGACGCGCAATGTCTTCGGCTTCATAATAACGCTGCTCAATCACATCGCCACGTACTTTAATCACTTGGCGCGCGCGGTTTTTATCTAAGCGCTCAATGTGCGGCATAATCATATCGGCGCTGATACGCGCGGATAAATCACTACCCTGCTCACTAATAAAGACACGGATATTTTGCGTGCTCAAGGTCGCTGGCAAATTAAGCAATTTTGGTGCGATGGCTTCTACGCGGAAGTTTACTTCTAGCAGCACCATGCCTTGTGGCACGGCGGCGCTTTTTAGCATCGCAACCGTGGTATTACCAAAGGTGCTGGTACTCGCCAGCTCATAAATCGCGCGCATTAGCGGATGCTCATGAGTGATGAATTCGATATCCTCACGCTGCAGCGCTTGCTCACGCTCAAAAGTCAACGTCATGCCATCTTCATCACCAAGTGGCAGACCGTCGATATAATCACTAATTTCAGTGCTATCAATCGGTGCAATCACCCACGAGCCATCACGTTGGATGTTATGCTCGATATTGGCTGAGGCAAAAAATCGCTCAATAAACTGCGGCAATAGATTGTGACCGTCGAAGTCACGCATGGCATCAGCGATACGTCCAGCAACACGTGGACGGCACGAGTTGTATTCTAGTAAACGGTCGCGACCCGCTTGGAGCTGTTCCTCAAGTCCCAATCGCGTCTGTAATGCTTCTGCGACAACATTTTTAAGCGTTGTACGGTTCTCGTCGGTATCTGCACCCTCAAGCATTGGTTTCAGCTCTTGGATGTACTGCTCTTGCACGCTTTGCGCCGTCGGTGAAATCTGATTAAACATATTTAGCGCGCTGCTGTACCAGTGATAGAGGCGCTCTTGCGCTGTGCCCTGCACATAAGGCACATGCAACATAATTTGCTGCGTTTGCCCGATACGATCTAGACGACCGATACGCTGCTCTAGTGTATCGGGGTTGGCTGGTAAGTCCCACAATATCAGCTGGCTGGCAAACTGGAAGTTGCGACCTTCAGAACCAATCTCAGAGCATAATAATATCTGCGCACCTTCACTATCGGCAAAAAATGCCGCCGCTTGGTCGCGCTCAAGTAAGGTCATCTGCTCGGTAAAGATGGCCGTCTTAATACCAGCATGTAGACGCAATACTGCTTCTAAACTCTCAACCGTCGCGCCACTACGAGCAATCAATAGCACTTTTTTGTGCTTAAGCTCACCCTTTAAGATATTAATTAACCAAGGAACACGCGGGTCATCTTCTAACCAGCCGCCATCAGGCTGATTTTCTTCGCCCCATAGCTGCTCACGCAATTTGCCGTTGGTTTGGTAGCTATCGATCCATGCTTCAGGTAATGGCAGTGGATATGGCTGGCTACTACGTCCGTAGAAGCCTTTGACACTTTCACGGGTATTGCGGAATAAAATACGTCCAGTACCATGGCGATCTAGCAGCTCATTGAGCGCATAAGTGCGTAGTTTTTCGTCTTCATTAATCGTTGCTAATTCATCAATACTAATCGTAAGCAGGCTGCTTAACGCTGCGATTTGCCCTTCACTTAACGGCTTATCTTCTATTAATACGCTTGCGACTGACGCAGTTTCCGCAAAGGCTTCTTGTCCATCAATAAATTCATCTAAATCGTCAAAGCGAGCGGGATCTAATAAACGCAAACGCGCAAAGTGACTTTGTGCGCCAAGCTGCTCAGGCGTCGCTGTCAATAACATGACCCCTGCCGTTTCTTCGGCAAAGTCTGCAATGAGGTCATACTTATCATTACCGCCTTGCGTCTCATCCCAATGCAAGTGATGCGCCTCATCGACGACCAGTAAATCAAACCCTGCGTCCATCGCTTGGTCATACAAGTCAGGATGGTCGAGCAATAGATCCATACCAGCGATGATACATTGCTCAGTGTTAAAGACGTTTTGCTCAGGGTCATGTTCTTTAATCGCCGCGGTACGTACCAAATCAAACAGGGCAAAGTTTAGATTAAAACGACGACGTAGCTCGATCATCCACTGGTATTGCAGGCTGTCCGGCACGAGAATGAGCACGCGCTCAGCTTTGCCAGTCAGCAACTGCTGATGAATAACCAAACCCGCTTCAATAGTTTTACCCAAACCAACTTCGTCGGCAAGCAACACACGCGGTGCGATACGTTTGCCAACTTCATGGGCGATATAAAGCTGATGCTCAATGATATCGACGCGCGCGCCCATTAGACCTTTTAATGGATGACCAGCAATTGCCGATTGCATACGCAAAATATCTTGACGCAAATCGTACCAATCACTACGTTCAATACGACCAGCCAGCAGACGCTCAAGTGGCTTTGCTAAGGTGATATTGGCGGCAAGACGGGTTTCCATGATGGCTTTCTCATGCCCATCAACGCTGTATTTGAGCACGCCCATCACTTCTTCGACGGCGCTTACCGTATAGCTCTTACCCGCCTGATCAGAGATGCTATCGCCAACCTTAAATACTACACGCGACAACGGCGCAGAGTTTTTCGCATAAACGCGCGTCTCTTCACTTTGGGGAAATAAAATATGTACACATCGGTCGTCTACATCGATGACCACACCTAAGCCCAGCTCGGACTCCGTATCAGATAAATAGCGTTGACCAACGGCGAATTCGGTGCTGTGCAATGAAGCGATAGAGATAGTCATAGGGCGATGTCTTTTGTACTCAGATGATAAGAAAGTAAGTAGCTTACGATGCGAGCCATGCTTGCTGGGTCAGTAACATTAGTAAGCTAGGTCAGTCAATAAAGCAGACCATTATATAACGTTAGCGACTAGATGAGTGCGCTAAGTTAACTTTTCAAGAGCAGATTCATGCAAGATTCTGGCAAAGCCAAGCATAAGTTGGTCATACAAAACAATAAGATAACGACTCGCAAGTAAAGAAAAAATATTGTTATTATAAAATTGTTGCTGTATTGTTAACAAATGCAATAGGACATTGCTTTCTATTTGCAAGACTATTTGATCAATCTGAATTACTTAGATATTTACTCACCTATTACCTATACACCCTGATAGCCACTATCGATTCTTTCTCAGCGGTTATAGGCATAGTTTTTCTTATTGTAGTCCATTAAGTTATTATTCGTATTATTTATCATTACTTTAAGTTATGTAAATATTTTTTGTCGTTTACGTTCATGACCAATTATTTATATAGCGTTTTAATTAAGCATAAGCACATAAGCACATAAGCACATAAGCACATAAGCACATAAGCACATAAGCACATAAGCACATAAGCACATAAGCGATTGTGACCAATAAACCATATTGGCAGTCTTCTTTGTGATCCCTATTACCAAGGACAAACACTATAATGAGTGACTCCAAAAAAGTTGGCTTTTTCAACCAAGTTAGTACCCAAGTTACTACTATTTTATTTATTGCTTTTGCGGTCGTACTGGCGGTCGTTGTTTATGTTGTTGACAAAGAAGGCTATGAAAAAATTCGCCTTGAGTCAGCAAAACTGGTCGCTGAGCGCGGTAACACGGCGGTTAATAGTATCTCTGCCGATATCAATCGGGTGATGCGTAGTGCCTTGCTGCTACAGCAAAGTGCGCAAACCTTACCACTACAAGAAAATATTTTACAAGCCAGTACCGCCAATGCTTTTGATAAGCGCGATTATAACTTATTAGGTAGTGGCGGCATTTGGCCTGATAACGGTGCGCTTGGAGCAAATACTGCGACGCATCCGTTCTTGATGGTGCGCCAAAATGGTGATTATCAAGCGGTACTAAGCGATCCAAATCCGGCCAATCCTTATTATCAAGAAGATTGGTTTAGCGTTCTAAAATTGCTTAAACCTGACAGTTGTATCTGGAACCATGTCCGCGCCAGCCAAACCAAAGGCGAGCTTGCCATGAGCTGCGGTGTCGCTATTGAACGTGACAATCAGTTTTGGGGTGCCAGTACGGTCAACTTTACCCTCAACCAGTTACAAGAAAATATTGTTAAGCTCAGTGAAAGCTCGGGCTCTGGTTATATTCTATTGCTAGATAATAGTGATAAGGTTATTGCCTCGTCTAACCCTGAACGCTTAAGCTATATTGATGAAGAGACAGGCACGCCGCTTGATATCAAACAGGTGATTAACTCTGACCCAGCTTGGCAACCGGTACTTGATTTCTTAGATGTCCAACGTCAAGAAACTATCGAGCAAGTCGCCTCCAGTGTATCGCCGCAAATACAGCAAGTACTAACCACACTCGATAAAGCTGAAACCGGTACGGCAAAAGGTTACTATTTGGTCAACTACGCTGCTTATTTAAATAACGGTGAAAATAAGCAAAATGCCATGGATAGCCGCTTGTTACAAAGCTTTGAGCTGGCAAAAGACAGTTACTATAACGGCAGTCAAGCGTATGTGTTTGAGATTCCTGAAACTTATTGGAAGCTGATCGTCGTACAGCCTGATGATGAGATTAACGCCATTGCCGACAATCTAAGTGAAAACTTGATTAACTGGATTGCTTTAGCGCTATTATTCACCGCTGGTATTATTTATTTCATGCTGACTTTCTTGGCATTTAAACCATTGAAAGAAACTACTGATAAAATTTCTTTGGCAGAAAACATCATTAACAATAAGCAATACAACAAATTGAGCTCCGTTAAATTTAAGAAAGGTCGCAACGAGATTGGGCTGGTAAACGGCTCTATTAATGACCTATTAGATCGCATTCAATCTAACGAAGGTAAACTTGCCAATATCAATCAGCAGCTTGAGATTAAAGTCGAAGAGCGTACCGCTGAGCTGCAAGAGACGCTAAAAGAGCTGAAAAGCTCGCAGCTACAATTAATACGTTCAGAAAAAATGGCAACGCTAGGACAAATGGTGGCAGGCGTCGCTCATGAAGTGAATACGCCATTGTCTTATGTGCAAAATAACCTTGAGATTATCGGTCAGCTGACTGAGCAATACGAAGAGTTGATTGAATTGGTACAAGGGTTAAAAGGTATCAAGTCTGACGCAGCAGCTGATGGCAAAATTGATAAGCTATTGGCTGATATCGTCCGTGCTTCTGATGAAATCCAAGAAGATGATCTATCAGCTGAGCTAAAAGAGCTGATTAAAGACTCGCTATTTGGGGTCGAGCAAATCACCGAGATGGTATTAAACCTACGCAACTTCGCCCGTCTTGATGAGTCAAAAGTGAAAACTATTGATGTGCGTGAATGTATCGAAGCCTCACTTAAAATCGCTGGTAACTCTATCAGACATCAAGAGATTGTTACTGATTTTGCGCCAACGCCTGAAGTGAAATGTTCACCGTCGCAGATCAACCAAGTGCTGGTCAATTTGTTAAACAATGCCTCGCAAGCTATGGAAGAAAAACCGGATGGCAAAATCGAAGTGCGTACCCGTGCTGATGACAGCAATGTATATATTGATGTCAGCGATAATGGTAAAGGCATGAGCGCTGAAGTGCTTAATCAAATATTCGAGCCATTCTTTACCACCAAAGGCGCAGGCGAAGGGACGGGGCTTGGGATGGCAATCAGTCAGCAGATTATGGAACAGCATAATGGTGACATTAAAGCGATATCGACTGAAGGCATTGGCACTACATTTACCTTAACGCTACCGATTAATAATGATTTAACGGAAAAAAGCCTAGCAGCATAATCGCTAGGTTCTGTTGTTAGTTTAATTGCTATTTTAATTATTATACAAAGTTATAGCACTGTTATTCATCACAAGGAACTCATCATGAATGAATTAGAAAATGACATCAGTAATGACATCGGTACAGCTGAGCTAAGTACTGAAGCTAAGCCAAAACTGGCATTTATTGACGATGAACAACGCATTTTACGTTCTATGAAACTGCTGTTTCGTAAAACCCATGACGTTTTTATCACAACGGATCCTACTGAGTATATTGACTATATTAAAAACAACCATGTACATGTCGCGGTCAGTGACCAGCGTATGCCTGAGCGTGTTGGTGTCGATATCCTACGCGAAGTAAAAGAAGTATCACCGTCTACCATGCGCATCCTATTGACCGGTTATGCGGATCTAAATGCGATTATTGGCTCTATTAATGACGGTGAGATTTATCGTTATCTGACCAAGCCGTGCAAATCTGAAGAGCTACTCTCGGTCGTCGGTCGCGCCACCGAAATCGCCTTGACTTATAATCCAGACGAAGACGCTGAGCAATTCGACAGCTCAGGTAATAAGCAAACGCTATTGGTGATCGATGAGACCAACGATCTGATTGAGCAAATACGCAAGCAATTCTCTAACAGTTATAAAGTACTGCATGCTAAAGGCTTAGAAGAGGCTTATGATTATTTGGCGAACGAAGATATCGGTGTTTGTATCACCGATATTAATGTCAGCGGCGAAAATATCGCACCTATTATTTTTACCTTAAAGCAAGATGCACCGCATTTAGTGGTCTTGGTACAGACTGAATTCCAAGACGCTGGCTTGCTCATTGATTTGATTAATAAAGGTCAGGTCTATCGCTGCTTACCGAAGCCGATGCGCGCCAGTTTGCTTGAGATTAGTGTTAACCGTGCGTTTCAGCATCATGCAAAACTCAAAGCCAGTCCTGAATTGGTCAAACGTTATGAAGTAGAACACGATCCTGAAAACGATGTGCGTATTGATTTAAGCAGCCGCGTACGGAATCTTATCGGTAAATTGCGTAAGCGCTTCTCTTTATAAGTGCATAACTTTACAGCACTTGGATTTATCACCTTATAAGCGATAAAAGATTATTGTCCAATAAAATAAAACCTCTATATCAAAGCTGAAGTAGAGGTTTTTTTGCTTTGTACTTTTTGACGTACTTTTTGAATAAAGGCAGCAACGTGCTACATTAAGCCGATAATAATCAAAGCCCATTTACGATAACAATGAGATAAGGAATCACCATGCAAGCGGTTTTTTTAGATAAAGGCACTTTTTCTGATAACGTTGAATTGTCAGCACCAGCTGGCGTGACTGACTATATTACGTACGACGATACACCGCAAGAGCTCATAATTGAGCGCTGTCAAAACGCCGATATTATTTTTACTAATAAAGTGCAAATCAGTGCTGATGTGATTGCTAAGCTACCCAAGCTGAAGCTCATTCAATTGACCGCAACCGGTATGAACAACGTCGACCAGGATGCTTGCGCTGAACATGGTATCGCGCTGTATAACGTTGCTGGTTACGCGGTTAAAAGTGTTCCCGAACATACCTTTATGCTGATGTTAAATGCAATGCGTGCAGGCTTACATTATCATAATAAGGTCATTGATGGCACGTGGGTAGAGGATGGTAATTTTTGTTTGCTTGATATACCGCTAGTCGATTTAGAAGATAAAACACTGGGTATCATTGGCGTCGGTACCATTGGTAAACGTGTCACTGATATTGCGCGTGCTTTTGGCATGACAGTATTGTGGGCGGAGCACCAAGGTCGCACGCCGCGTAATGACGATTATACTGCCTTTGATGAGGTGCTCGCCGCTGCTGATGTGATTAGCTTACATTGTCCTTTAAACGATGATACCAAGCATTTGATTAATAAAAACACACTGGCAAAAATGACTAAGAAACCGTTACTGGTTAACGTTGCGCGCGGTGGTATCGTCGATAGTAAAGCGCTCGCTGATGCTATTAATAACGAGCAAATTCTGGGTTATGGTAGCGATGTTTTTGAGCAAGAGCCAATCGCTGCCAACGATCCTTTACTTGCTCTTGGTGAACATCCGCGTGTGATCTTTAGCCCGCATAATGCTTGGGGTAGTAAAAGCGCCCAAGAAACTTTGTGGCAAATACTTAGCAAACAAGTGACTGACTTTATTAAACAGAGTTAGAGAGCTTAATAAAGCTTAGAAAGTCGTCAATGCTTAGAAAAAAATTAACGAGTGAAATGTAGCCATTCATCTTTGATTTTACGGTATTTGAGCATGATGCGATCGGTGATATAGTTATTATTCACCCGCCACGGATAGCGGTCACCTTGCTTTGGCAACTCATCTTTGGCACGGCTGACATAACCTGCAGATAGCGCGCCAAGTACCGTATCCGGCTGCATTACTACTTGTCTAGTCACTTGCTCTTGCTCACTTTGAGCCTGCGCACATACTGTTTTATAGCCTTCTTTATTCATATAATTAAGTAACCGCAGCACATACTGACAGGCCAAATCAATCTTTAGCGTCCAAGAAGCGTTGGTATAGCCGAACATGATTGCCATGTTTGGCACGCCCTCAAGCATTACCGCTTTATAGGTCATCCGTGAGCCTACATCGACTGGCTGTCCATCGACATATAAAGCAGCGCCGCCGAGCATCTGTAATTTGAGACCAGTAGCAGTAACAATGATATCCGCATCCAAATGTCTGCCTGATGCCAATGCAATACCCGTCTGCGTAAAGTGGCTAATGATATCGGTAACGACTTCAGCACGCTTGCTATGTAAAGCTTGAAACAAATCGCTATCAGGCACCGCACATAAGCGCTCTTCCCATGGATTGTAAGCGGGCTTAAAGTGGGCAACATCCACGCCACTACCTTTGAGCTCTTTTTTGACTCTATGATTTAACAACGCTTTCATGATTTTTGGCGCATGAATCGCGATTCGATAAACCCCTTGCTGAAACATCACATTACGCGTACGTAGTAAGGTATAGGCCTGTGCCTTTGATAAAGGTGAGAATCTACCTGACAGCAAGTCAAGCGCATGATCATCGCCCGGTACACTTGCCACATAAGTCGGTGAGCGTTGCAACATCGTCACATGGCGGGCGCATTGTTCACTATTTTCATCGACCAACGCCGGTATCAGCGTCATCGCAGTCGCCCCACTACCGATGACAATTACTTTTTTATCGTCATAGTGCGTATCCTGCCAATGCTGCGGATGGACAATTTTACCTTTAAAACTTTCTTCATCTTTAAAATGTGGTCTATAACCGGTCTCATAATCATAATAACCAGTCGCCCCAACGACGAAATTCGCTGTTAGGGTGAATTCTTCACCAGTGGCATGATTTTTAATCATCGCCGTCCATTGTTTACTACTACTTGACCACGATAGCTGCTGTAGCTCATGTTGATAGCGAATATGTTCTACGATTTTGAACTCGCGGGCGGTATCAGCGATATAGCTTTTAATGTCAGCGCCTTTTGCCAGCATTTTGTGATCTAGCCATGGCCGGAAGCTATAGCCAAACGTTAATGCATCAGAGTCAGAGCGAATACCAGGATAGGTAAATAAATCCCATGTACCACCCAAATCCTCGCGTTTCTCTAATACTAAAAAGCGCTCGGTAGCGTTTTTTTCTTTATTTTTACGCTTTTGTTTTATAGCATTTTTACGCTTAAAAACCCCGCTACCTTTTTGTTGCTGTTGGAGATGGCAAGCCATACTTACACCGGCTATACCAGCGCCAATGATAAGCACCTCATAATCCGCTGAGGTGGTCGATTGTGGTTTTGAGCGTTTGAATAAACGTTTGATACGCTTACGATTGCTTTCATTAGCGCCTTTTTGAGTATCATTATGCGCTTGAGATAATGTGTTATCGACCATGGTCTTATTTATCCTTTATTAATATTTAATCATCCTTAACTCAATCAACTATAAACAATTTTAGCGCTAGGTTAACTTATATTACTGACTGGTCTTTCCAAACTCACCCTTTAACAGATACTTTTTAACTAAGATTGTAAAAAGTCACCTTTAAAGAGCTATGCAATAAAGAGCTATGCATTTAAAAATCCATTCATTTAAAAAGGTACAGGACTTTCCCAATCCATCCATGCGCCAAGTGTAGGATGCTTAAGACGCAGTTGCTGCGCATGTAAATTAAGCCTTGGCGCAATATCTAATGCACGACCTTCAGCATAAATGGGGTCGCCAATCATCACATGCCCGACGTGTACCATATGGACGCGCAGCTGATGGCTACGACCAGTGACTGGCTTTAACAGCACCCGAGTGACTATCTGACCATTGCATTCTTCATGCGCCAGCACTTCATACAAGGTTAAAGCATGTTTTGACCAATTATGATCGACGATGTGGCGCGGTTTGGTGGCTGGCTCATAACGTACAGGTGCTGATATCTTGCCCGTTGCACCCACACTTTCCCATTGCCCAAATACTCGTGCTTGGTATTTTTTTTGCGGTAGCCGGTCAATAAACTGCTTACTAATATTGGTTTGTGCTGCCGCGTTCTTTGCAAAAATGAGCAGCCCTGAGGTGTCCATATCTAGGCGATGGATCAATTTAACCGCTGGATTGGCGCGCTCAAGCCGAGCAAGCAAACTTACCTTGAGCGTTTTACCATCGACACTTAATAGTCCTACCGGCTTGTCCACCACCCAAATATCATCGTCTTCATAGACAGTAACTTTTTTGGCGAATGTTTGAAAAAACTCAAGCGGATAGGCTTTTTCTTGAGCATTAAGGGCATCGATCTCTTGATCAGTAAAAGACATAAAAATGGGCTACTTATAGTAATGGACTTGAATCTATAAACCATACTCAGTGATTGAGCAAAGTTTGAGATGAGGGTAAATTTTGACGCAAAGGTGACGACAGATTAAAGCAAGTGACAGATAAATCATAAGCTGTATCGTTATGTGTCGATTTATTGTACTAATCGTAATTGTTAAACAATTTAACCAGCCTGCGTCTGTCAACTTTAGGCAAACATGTTAATATAATGGCAGGTTTTCACCCCTTCTTAACCATTCTTTAGCCACTCATCATTTTATCGTGACATCTATGTTTATATGGATGAGTGGTGACAGATATAATAAAACAAGAGAGAGAAATTATGTCAGACCTTATTATTAATACTACCGATGCTAACTTTGACCAAGACGTACTGCAATCTGACGTACCAGTCTTAGTAGACTTTTGGGCAACGTGGTGTGGTCCTTGTAAAGCTATCGCTCCTATTTTAGAAGATTTAGCGACTGAGTACCAAGGTAAAGTTAAAATCGTTAAAGTTGACGTCGACAACAACCCACAAGCAGCAAGCCGTTTCGGTATTCGCAACATTCCTACCTTATTCGTCTTTAAAGATGGCGAAAAAGTAGATTCAGTGATGGGTCTACAGCCAAAAGCTGAATTGGCAAAAGTAATAGATAAGCATCTATAAGTAGCCATTTATTTAAGACCGATGATTGCTAGGGTTTACTAATATTTAGTGACTCTCATGCAAGTCATTTGCCGTATAAAAAAACTCTCGAAAAAGCCATTGTCTGTACAAGATAATGGCTTTTTTGCTGCTTTTATGAGCAAAAAACTGGATTATACGACTTTTTTGGCAAAAATTATTGACAATGCTGTCTTGAAGGTCGTATAGTCTGCTAACAAGAGAAAACCAATTGTTTTCATAAATATCTTGTCGCTACTCTCCCCGTGTTTGTCAACAAAAACACCATCGTCATTATTAAAAAAACACTACTGACCGAATGATTAAACACAATGAATTATATTGAGTTTTTGACACAGACTCTTATGTAGACTTCTTTATCTTCACTTTTATTACTTTGCCTGTATTTCTTACAACAAGCATATAAGCTGGCACGTTAAATCAAATCTACATAAACCTCAACGCTGTGTATACATCCTCTATCTCCCTAATACTATTGTTTAATCAATATCGTGATTTGTGCAGATAATGGCATCTCTCATCTGACCAACTGCTAATGACCTATCTATGAATCTAACTGAATTAAAGAAAAAATCAATCGCTGAGCTATTGGCCATCGCCAAAGAAATGGGTCTTGATAATATGGCACGTAGCCGTAAACAAGACATTATCTTTGCTATTTTAAAAACCCATGCCCGTAACGGTGAGGCCATCTATGGTGATGGTGTGCTTGAAGTGCTCCCAGATGGTTTTGGCTTTTTGCGCTCATCAGAAGGCTCTTACTTAGCAGGTCCTGACGACATTTATGTCAGCCCGAGCCAAATTCGCCGCTTTAGTCTTAAGACAGGCGACAGTATCGCTGGCACGATTCGTCCACCCAAAGACTCTGAGCGTTATTTTGCGCTATTAAAAGTCGGCGAAATCAACTTTGATACCCCAGATCGCTCGCGTCATAAGCTTATTTTTGAAAACCTAACGCCGCTATTTCCAACCGAGCATCTCAAGCTTGAGCTTGGTAACGGCACGACTGAAGATTTGACCGGTCGAATTATTGATCTGATTGCCCCTATCGGTAAAGGTCAGCGCTCCATTATCGTTGCCCCGCCAAAAGCCGGTAAAACGATGCTCCTACAGACCATCGCCCAATCCATCACACGTAACAATCCTGAATGCTATTTGATCGTCTTACTAATCGATGAGCGTCCAGAAGAAGTTACCGAAATGGTGCGTACGGTACGCGGTGAAGTGGTTGCCTCAACCTTTGATGAGCCGCCACAGCGTCATGTGCAGGTTGCAGAGATGGTCATTGAAAAGGCGAAGCGTTTGGTCGAGCATAAACAAGACGTGGTCATTTTACTTGACTCTATTACCCGTCTTGCCCGCGCCTATAACACCGTCATTCCTTCATCAGGTAAAGTGTTGACCGGTGGTCTTGATGCCAATGCGTTAGAGCGTCCAAAACGTTTCTTCGGTGCTGCTCGTAACATTGAAGAAGGTGGTAGTTTGACCATTATTGCCAGTGCCCTTATCGATACCGGCAGTAAAATGGACAGCGTTATCTTTGAAGAGTTTAAGGGAACAGGCAACCAAGAGATTACCCTTGAGCGTGATTTGGCTGAAAAACGAGTCTTCCCAGCGATCAATATCAAAAAATCTGGTACACGCCGCGAAGAGCGCTTGCTTGATGAAGATAAGCTACGTAAGGTTTGGATTTTACGTAAATTGCTACAGCCGATGGATGGCGTACAAGCGACTGAATTCTTATTAGATCGTTTAAAAGAAGCCAAGACCAATGACGAATTCTTTGAGCAAATGAAACGTAAATCACAAAATTAATTTACCCTCATTTGTTGTTGTTAATATAAACCGTTAATCAATGTTCCAATTATAAAGGCTGCCTCAAAGGCAGTCTTTTTGCGTTTGTAACCATTAGAAGTCGTCTTATTATAAACAGTTAGCTTACTATCAGTACTAATACAATAACCCTAAGCAAAAGCACTACCAACGATACAGTGAAGCAACATACTTTACAGGTTATTTGCAAAGCTTAGCGTTTCTACTACGACCATAAATACATTAACAGTGGTACTATTAGATATGGCATAAGTGTGCTTTATATTAATCAGTGTTGGAAGGAATCAGTACTGAATTTTAATCTTGATAAATCAATAGGTAATATTATGAAATTTGCTAAAACGATCGTAATGACAGCTATTACTGGCTCAGCTCTTATCATGGGTGGCTGTAACTCAACTGGCGGATACGGATACAACAGTGGTATAAACAACACCGCTAAAGGCGCTGCTGCTGGTGCTGCTGCTGGTGCGCTTATCAGAAGTGGCGGCGACAGTAAAGACATCGCTCGTGGCGCAATTGGCGGTGCTGCAATTGGTGGCGCTGGTGCATACATTCTTAATAACAGCAGATAATCGATGTTAAGTAGCTATATTGGCGGATAGGTTTTGATTAAAAACATTATCTAACCAGATAGCCTACACAAAAAAGCCTGCATCGATTGCAGGCTTTTTTGTGTCTAGTAGTTTTCTATTAGTTAACGAGCAATCTTATAAAATTAGTCTATGTAACTTGATCTATAAAGCGCCACTAAACGTATCACAAGATTGTACATTACCACTCTCTAGACCACGCGTAAACCATTGGATACGCTGTTGGCTAGTGCCATGAGTGAAGTTATCAGGCACTACCGCCCCGCCGCCTGCACGTGCTAAGCGATCATCACCGATTTGACCAGCCGCATTGATGGCTTCATCGATGTCTCCTGCTTCTAAAAACTGTACGCGTTCTTGATTGCGCTGTGCCCAAACGCCAGCAAAGCAATCGGCTTGTAGCTCTTGCAGTACCGATAATTTATTAGCCTGTGCACTTGTCACTTGACGGCTGGCTTCACTAACTTGCTGGGTAATACCTAGCAAGGTCTGTACATGATGACCGACCTCATGTGAAATGACATAAGCTTGGGCAAAGTCGCCCGCTTTATTTTGGTTTTCGCTATCGCCTGAGCCTTGAATATCACCCGCAATACCAAGATTTTGTCGCATTTCTACAAAAAACGACGTATCTAGATAGACAGTCTGATCACCTGGGCAATAAAAAGGTCCTGTCGCCGAGCTAGCACTGCCACAAGCTGAGCTAATCTGCCCATTAAATAAAATCAGTGACGGTTCTTTATAAGTGCTTCCTGCTTCATTAAATATCTGATGCCAAACCTCTTCGGTATCGGCCAATACGACTTTGACAAACCGTGTATCACGATCATCGCTGGTCGCAGGCTCAGTGGACGTATTACCTCCGCCACCTGCTACTACTTGACCTGTCTGTAATGCGGTCATCGGGTTTACCCCAAATACTAGCCATAAAATGCCAGCAATAATGATACCGCCAATACCACCGCCGATCATTTTACCGCCACCACTGCTGGTACGTACGTTAGAACTGCCGCGTCTGCCTTCCCATTTCATAATCTTACTCCCAAAAATACGATAATGTCTGCTATAGTCAGTTAAAAATGAAAGCGATACGATTGTAATAAAGTGCTATTGCTATCATTTTTTCTTGCTTGCTGTTCGCAGGCGTGACAGAGGCTGCAAAAAATTTATAGCCAATAGCACTGTATCGTTTTTAAAATGAATCTACTATATGCGTACCAATAATTATTCATGTTATATAATTTTTAGTTCAATCCTTTGATTTAACCTTTTAAACCTCTAATATCATGTGTAATAGATTACTCAATTACTTGAAGATACTCACAATGTATTTATCTTTATACTCGACTACGATTGTATAATTTCACTCATCCAATCCCTATATTACTTATCCTAGCGTAAGAATACAGATAGAAAAGAGTAAGAGAATTAGGCCATAAAGGCCTGCTTGCAAACAGTCTGATGTTGTTGATTATACTTCGATTAATTCAACTTATTGTATTAAGAATTATGTTAGATAGGTAAAGTAAAACCCTATTTACAATTTTATTGTAACTTAATTGTACAACCTCTTTCTATACAGAAAGAAATCATATAGAATGCGTGAAAGCTGAGTAGCTGTAACTAAGACTAGTTGAATTCTGAGATATCTCTGATTCAACCTTTTTTGCTGCTACTGCTCATTCAATTATTCCGGAGAAAACCTTATGAAACTTAAATTACTTGCTCTAGCTGGTATCATGACTGCAACTATGGGCCTAACTGCCTGTGACAGCAACAAAGAAAACGCTGCTGAAGATTTATCTGACGCGCAAGAAGAAGTGCAAGACGCTTCACAAGAATTAGATCAAGCTGCTGCTGAAGGCGAAGCTGTTCCTGCTGAAGCTGACGCTGCTATTGCTGGCGCTGAAGCTGAAATCGCTGATGCACAACTTGCTACTGCTACTAACGAAATCGACGCTGAAGTTCCTGTAGACGGTACTACTACTAGCGTTGACGTAGCTAGCGAAACTCCAGCTGTAGACGCAGCTGACGAAGTTGTAGTTGTTGAAGAACCAGCTCAGTAATTTTTATTTTTATAAATAAAAATACTGTATTAAAAAAAAGAGAGCCTATGCTCTCTTTTTTAATGCCTGCTATTTATGATTTTTATTAGTAGTCAACATACTTTAGATTAACGCAATCTACTTGATATCAAACCTATATCTCATGGTTATAAAATAAGAAATCATCACTAATCTATTTCAAGCGTTAAAGCATTAGTTGCTAAAAACTGCCTACCAACATTACTCATCAAATAAACGCTCATCGACTTGTTGACGAAATTTTTGTCCTGTTTTGAATGTAACAACACGACGTGCCGATACAGCAACTGGCTCCCCTGTCTTTGGGTTACGACCTGGACGGCTATTTTTATCTTTAAGCTCAAAGTTGCCAAAGCCTGAAAGCTTGACCTCTTTGCCATCAATCAAACTCTCTGACAATTCGTCAAAAAAATTCTCTACCAAACAACGGCCTTCTTGGCGTGTTAGGTTTAGATGACTCATCAAATGCTCAATCATGTCAGATTTGGTTAAGGTGCTCACAGTACGACTCCTATGCTATGTCGTGATGTCGAATATCATGGTTTAGCGGTATGAAGATTAATGTTAGCTATTATAAAGGTTTTTTACCGTCTTTTTAATAAAGACTACATTAAAATCCTTTATTAATAACCACTTAACTCATTTTCGAAAAAATTTGTATAAAAAACAGCTTATATAAAAAACCATTTTTGCGAATAATAGTTTTTAAGAATAACAATGCTCCATAGCCTCTTAATAAGAACCTATAGAGCATGGTATCTTTTTACAGCTAAGTTTTAGCTATCACGCAACTGTACTGAATGCTGATCCGTTAGCGCTTGTACCACTTTGTCAGTGACCGTTTTTACGGCTTCATCAGATAATGTTTGGGTTTTATCTTGCCATATTAATGCAAAGGCTAATGAACGTTGACCAGTCGGTATTTTGTCGCCTTGATAAACGTCAAACAACCATAGGTCAGTCAACAAATTACCTGCCGCAGCGCGTATGGTCGACTCTAACGTCTGCAAACTGATATCGCTATCTACTAAGACAGCGATATCACGGCGTACTTGCGGGAATTTGCTTGGCGTGGTGATGGCATGCTGTTCACGAGCAAGCGTTAGTAATGGTGCAAGAAGTAATTGAGCGACCCAAGTAGCGGGTAGATCTAACTGTTTGGCAGTATTGGGATGTAATTGTCCTAACCAACCGACATATTGGTCATCGATATATAGTTTGGCGCTTTGTCCAGGGTGCAAGAAATTCAGCGCACTACGCTCATAGCGAATACGCGCGCTATCGATTTTCGCCGGTAATAATTGCTCAATATCATGCTTCAAATCATAAAAGTCTAGTGCGCGGTTTTGATAAGCTTGCTCATCCCAGATATCACCAACTGCCACTAGAGCAATACTTGGTGTTTGTACTAACTCACTAACACTATGACCGACAAAACTCAGACCTGTTTCAAAGAAACGCACGCGCGATTGCTGGCGATTCAGGTTATATTGCACGCATGGCAATAAACTTGATAGCAAAGTACGGCGCATAACGGCCAAATCACTAGAAATAGGATTGGCCAGTGCCAATACTTCTCCTAAGGCTTCATCATCAAGCAAGGCTTCTAATTTGGCATCACTAAAGCTAAAGCTAATCGCCTCCATATAACCATTATCGACCAGCGCTAGCTTCATCTCATGGGTCAAGTCTGCAGTATCGTCATAATCCATGCTAACTTGCAGGTGCGGCAAGATGCTTGGGATATTGTCATAGCCATAAATACGGGCAATCTCTTCGATTAAATCTTCTTTGATGCTCATATCAAAGCGATACGATGGCGGCGTGCAAATCAGGCTATCTGCTTGCTGCTCTACTTCAAACCCTAATTGGGTCAAAATACGCACCATGATTGCTGGCTCAATCTCAATGCCAATAACATCACGAACCTTTGTAATCGGTAAAGTAATTGGCGCACGAGCAGGTAGGTGCTCGCTACTTTCAGCTTTTACGATTTGTCCCGCTTGGCTACCTGTAACGCTTGTAATCAAATCAACAGCACGCGCTAAAGCAAGCATTGGTAATTCAAAATCAACACCACGCTCAAAGCGTTGTGAAGCATCGGTATGCAAACCAAAACGACGTGCGCGCGCAGCGATAGCCAATTGATTAAAGAAGGCACTCTCTAATACGATATTAGTGGTGCTATCAGTAACGCTACTACGCTGACCACCCATAATACCAGCAAGCGCAAGTATACCTTTATCGTCAGCAATGACCAACTCATCACCCGTTAAAGTAATGGTTTGCTCATTAAGCAAGGTAATAGTTTCTTCAGGCTGTGCCAAACGTACAACGATATCGCCCTCGATAGTATCGGCATCAAACGCATGTAGCGGTTGACCTAATTCCATCAGCACGTAGTTAGTCACATCAACTAAAAAGTTGTGCGAACGTAGTCCTGACTGTACTAATGCATCTTGCATCCATTTTGGCGTATCGATACTACGATCAATGTTACTAATTGACTGTAATAGATAGCGCGGGCAAGCTTCAACAGCACTGACTGTCACAGCTGTCACAGCTGGCATATCTTGCATAGCTTCGTTATGAGTAAATTGGCAGTTATCAGGGATATTTGGCATTTGCATAGGTAGATCGTTAATGACTGATATCTCACGGGCAATACCACGAACACTAAAGCAGTCACCACGGTTTGGGGTGATAGAGATATCCAATATTTGATTGTCTAAACCCAAATACTCACGGATATCCATGCCAATTGGTGCATCAGCTGCCAATTCAAGCAAACCATCTATGCTATCAGTTAAATCAATTTCAGAAGCACCGCAAAGCATACCGTTAGAGTCGACACCGCGTAGGTTGCCGTTTTTAATTTTAAAGCCCGCATTTTTACCACTAACGTCATCAGAGGGTAAAACAGCACCAACGGTAGCAACAGGCGCTTTCATACCGACAGTGACATTGGGCGCACCGCAGACGATTTGCAACGGTTCAGCTGCACCAATATTAACCTGTGTAACACGTAATTTATCTGCATCTGGATGTTGCTCGACGCTGATCACTTCACCGACAACCACACCGCTAAAATCACGGGCAACCGCATAGCGATCGTCAATTTCAAGGCCTGCCATGGTCAATTGGTCAGCCAATTGCTCACTGGTATTAGTAGGGTTTACCCATTGACGTAGCCACTGTTCGCTAATTTTCATAAATATCTCGGATCAGAATTTCATAATAAAGATTTTGGAGTAAAGGTAGGCGTATTAATAACGACAATCTAGCCAAACTGCTTTAAGAAGCGCACGTCATTTTGGAAAAATAAACGTAAATCATCGATGCCGTAATACAGCATCGCAAAGCGCTCAATGCCCATACCAAAAGCAAAGCCGGTATATTTTTCGGCATCAATACCGCAGTTGGTCAGCACTTGTGGATGTACCATACCGCAGCCCATAACTTCAAGCCATTTACCATTATCATCCAAGATATCTACTTCAGCAGAAGGCTCCGTAAACGGGAAAAATGACGGGCGGAAACGCACAGTCAGCTCTTTGGCGAAAAATGCTTCTAAGAACTCACTAATCAGACCTTTTAGCTCAGCAAAGGTGCTCGATTCTGTGACCATGAGCCCTTCTAGCTGATGAAACATCGGTGAATGGGTTTGATCTGAGTCATTACGATAAACGCGACCGGGACAAATAATACGAATCGGCGGCTCATTCTTTTCCATGGTACGAATTTGCACCGGGCTGGTATGAGTACGTAGTAGATAATGCGCATCGAAATAGAAAGTATCGTGCATCGCACGAGCTGGGTGATGTGAAGGGATATTAAGCGCTTCAAAATTATAATAGTCGCTTTCAACTTCAGGACCAGTTGCGACATTAAAACCAGCTTGTATAAAATATTGCTGCATACGCTGGGTAATCATCGTCACTGGGTGCAAATGACCCTTTTGACCACCGCGAGCAGGCAAAGTGATATCAATGCTCTCGCTTGCTAGTTTAGCATTTAATGCCGCCACTTCTAGCTGCTGCTGTTGATCCGTTAATGCTTGCTGAATGCGGCTACGTACTTGATGTAACCAGCCACCGTAGGTTTTTTTATCATCAGCATCAAGCTTACCCATCTGCTTTGACCAACCGGTTAATGGGCTCTTTTTACCAGTCAATTGCACACGTAAATCTTGTAATAGGCGTGCATCGCTTACTTGTAATATCAAGGTTTCAGCGGCATTAGCAAATTCAATAAGCTGCGCTTCAGTTAGCTCATTGATTTCTGAGGACAAGGTCGGTAGCGCCGACAAATCGGTGGTAGCGGCAGGGGTAGTCATAAGACGCATTATTCCTGATTTAAACAGATTATTAATTGTAGGGATTTGACCAAATATTGCAAACCATTTACCCATTAATTTTAAAATAAAAGTGAGTGATATGAATGGCTTGAATATTTAGACGATTATAAAGGCAATTCGACAAAATATGCATTTGGCTCTTATGCAGAAAACTGGCAGTAAGATAATGTTATATAAAAAAAGCCACCGACCAGCGGTAGCTTTTATTAATATCGTACTATTAATTAATATTATCTCTATCCATGTAGATAATCGCTTATGGACAATCAGTTATAAGTAATCACTTATAGAAAATCATTTAAAAAGCAGCATACCTAAGTAGAATAGTTAATATTTATGCTAGTTCCGCTTTTGCTTTTTCAACCAATGCTGTGAAAGTCGCTGCATCATGCATAGCGATGTCAGCAAGTACGCGACGATCGATTGCAATGTTAGCTTTTTTCATACCATTGATAAAGCGGCTATAGCTTAAGCCGTTTAAGCGTGCACCAGCATTGATACGTGCAATCCAAAGGCGACGGAAAGTACGTTTTTTGTTGCGACGGTCACGATAAGCATATTGACCAGCTTTGGTAACTGCTTGTACCGCTACGCGGTAAACACGTGAACGGGCACCGTAGTAGCCTTTTGCGCGTTTTAGGATTTTTTTGTGACGGCGATTTGCCTGTACACCACGTTTTACACGGGCCATAAATTACTCCAAGATTTCTTTAATTAAGCGAGTAACGATGTTATTAAAATATAAGCATCGTTTTCAGATTGCAAAGTCAAATATTTTTAATCAAAATATTTTTGATTAAACCCAAATGACGATAGGTTATTAGATGTATGGGCACATACGACGAACTGCTGCTTCGTCAGACTTGTCCACCATCTTAAGACCACGCAACTGGCGAATACGCTTAGCTGATTTCTTGGTCAAGATATGGCTTTTGAATGCTTGCTTACGCTTAAAGCCATTCGCTGTTTTTTTGAAGCGTTTAGCTGCACCGCTTCTGGTTTTCATCTTAACTTTCATGATGATTTGCCTCTTTGTCTTTGATAGAACCTGGTCGTCAAATAGTTAAAAGCGTATAGTCGCTGTAAAAACAACCACTAAACCTCTATTTGCCTCGAGGTGGGAGGCGCTATTTTAGCAGATAGGTCGCTGTTTTGCCAAGGAAAGTTTTGCGCCCTACTCTTACCTAAAGTTCTGTGCAAAAAAAATAGCATTTAACTCATATTTACGCCCTAAATTTTTATAAACAAAACCCTAAGAAGTACATTTTAAATATTCACAAATAACTTGGGGCTAATTTACAATTATTGATTTATCAAAATTTAGCTCAGGTATAATTGTGCATTATTTACTGATTTAAAATATTGAATGTCAGTCTCAGCTATGTTTAAGTATCTATTGCGTCTTGATAAAGCTTTAACATAGCGCATAATAAATCCTGACTGCTGTTATTTGACCACTCTTTTACTACTTTCTACTGATAATAAGACAGATAAATTATGACTTTACCTGCTTGGCTGACTGCCGTAAGTTTTAATGCTGATGGCTTGATTCCTGCAATTGCCCAAGACTTGCAGTCAGGACGTATCTTGATGATGGCTTGGATGAATGCCGAAGCGTTACAATTGACTGCGCAAACACAAACGGCGGTTTATTTTTCGCGTTCGCGTGCTAAATTATGGCATAAAGGCGAGTCATCAGGGCATACCCAGCAAGTGCATGATATTCGTTTGGATTGCGATGCCGATGTGATTGTGCTTAGCGTCACTCAGGCTGGTGGTATCGCTTGTCATACGGGTCGCGAATCTTGTTTTTATCAACGTTTTGATTTGTCTGGGCAAACGCCTAAATGGCAAACAGTCGATAAAGTATTAAAAGATCCTGCAGAAATTTATAAATCTGATACAGCCGTCAGCGCTACTCATCAAGATACTGTCATTGATACAGATTCTGATAACGTTAACAAAGCTCCTAATATTATTGCAAACTCTGACAGCCAAGTTAAAGTTGCGACCCATTCTATTTTACAGCAGCTTGATAGGGTATTAGCAGAGCGCAAACAAGCGGATGCTGATAGCTCTTATGTGGCAAGCTTATACGCCAAAGGTTTGAATAAAATATTAGAGAAAGTTGGTGAAGAAAGCACCGAAAGCATTATTGCGGCTAAAGATTTTGCCAATTGCGATGAAAACCTCAACAAAACGCAATATGATGACGCGCGCCATGAGCTCATTTATGAAGTGGCTGACGTCTGGTTTCATACCTTAGTTGGATTGGCATGGTTTGATATAGAATCGGATACGGTATTAAATGAGCTAGGACGACGTTTTGGCTTATCAGGTATTGATGAAAAAGCGGCTCGATAGTTTTTATAAGTTCGATAGCATTATTAATCTCAATAATGTGGGCAGTGGTTATAAGCCACTGCCCTGTTTGATTATTGTTGCTTTCACCTTTTTGTCACAAGTGCAGGTTATAATATAACTCTGTTTTACTTCGCATTGTATGTCGAAGCTTTTTATTGAGTATAACGATATTCGATAAACCCAAAGTAGGCATACAAAGACTGAAAACCAAGACATAAGGATACCTTTATGGGTAGTTTTTCTATTACGCATTGGCTGATTTTATTGGTGGTAGTGGTGGTCGTATTTGGCACCTCGAAGCTTAGAAATGCTGGCAAAGATTTGGGCGGTGCCGTCAAAGGCTTTAAAGAAGCGGTCAAAGACGAAAATACCGAGCATGCTAAGAAGCACGTAGTCCTTGATCATGATGGCAATGCGCGACCAACAAACCATGCGACAACGAATAAAGTGGACGATGCTAACATCAACTCCACTACTGATGATAACCACAAGGTGTAATGCGTGCTGCATCTAGATAGTGATATTTAACGCTTATGTTTGATATTGGGTTTTCTGAATTATTGCTTTTTGGCGTCATCGCCTTAATCGTCTTGGGGCCAGAGAAGCTGCCCCAAGCGGCACGTACCGCTGGGCAATGGTATGCCAAAATTCGCCGCACGGTCTCTACGCTACAGTCTGAAATAGAAGCTGAGCTCGACTTAGCTGAGACTCGGCAGCAAATGCAAAAAGAGCTGGCCAAAATTCGCCAAACTGAAGCCGAGATGAGACGCGAAATGGCCGAGATGCGCGGCAGTATGCAAGAGTTTGAATCTTCGCAAAACCAGCATTTAAAAACCACGCATAGTGCCGTAGCTGATGAAGAGCATGACGCCAATAATGAAGACAAGAGTAATAACAGTGATCAAAGCAGTCATGAGTCAGCCACGCCAAAAACATTTGACTACAGCTATCAGCAAAATGACCAGTCAAAAGTGTCTGATGACAATTTAAAAACTGACCCCAATGATATCAAAGACAATTCAGATCAAATCGCTCAAATTATCACCACTAAACCGTGGGAAAATATGTGGTTCCGCCTTGGTGCTTATGATAAAGCGCGGCGCTTGCCTGTAGCGCCCTATTTACCGAACTATAAAGCAGATATTTTATTAAACAGTGGTTTAGATAGCCCTTTAAACAACCATTTAAATAAACAGTCTTCTGCCAATAAGCAGGAGAGTAAATAGTGGGTTTATTTAAACGTCAAAAAAGCCGCCAAGAAAAGCTGACAGACTCAGCCATTGAAACCGAGACAGAGTCGGCAAACAGTGATGATTCGGGCGATATATTAAGCTCATTGGCTGATATGCCTATCACTGAGCATTTAATTGAGTTGCGCGTCCATCTAATTAAAATATGTGTTGCTGTGCTGGTGATATTTTTAGCGTTAGTTGGATTTTCACGTGAGTTGTATGATTTTTTATCGGACCCGTTAGTCGCGCAGTTACCTGCTAACTCAACGATGATTGCCACAGATATCACTTCAAACTTTATGGCACCAATACGCTTAACGATATTTGTAGCCGCATTCTTTGCTATGCCTTATATCCTGTATCAAATTTGGTCGTTTGTAGCTCCAGGCTTATATAAAAAAGAGAAAAAAGTCGCTATTCCAGTACTGCTGTCCTCTATATTTTTATTTTATTCTGGGGTGGCTTTTGCTTATTTTATTGTACTCAAAGGCGTCCTAAAATTCTTTATCATGTTCGCCCCGCAGAACGTCTTGCCAATGACAGACATCGACAGTTATCTGAGCTTTGCGCTCAAGCTCTTTATGGTATTTGGCTTAACTTTTGAGATTCCAGTCGTCACCTTGCTGTTGATATTGGTCGGCATCGTCTCCATTCAGGGCTTAGAAGATAAACGTCGTTACATTATTGTCGGCTGTTTTGCCGTTGCTGCCGTCGTCACTCCGCCTGATGGCGTGTCGATGCTAATGCTGGCTATTCCCATGTGGTTGTTATTTGAGCTGGGTTTATTTTTAGCGAAAATCTTAATTAAAGAGGATCGCAATACTGCTTTAGCGGCAGTAAATAAAGAATTGAACAAGGAGTAAACTTCCTTATTAGAAATTTTTTCAAAAAAAACAGCCAACCATTTAATCTGGTAATATGACTCACCGTACATTGAGTTCTATGTGCATTTTTTTCTAAATGAATTGTCGCTTAACGTATTTTTATCATCGTCGTTTACAGTCATAAGTATCTTACGATAACGTCCATTATTACTCATCAGCCATTGTCTATGCAGTGGCTTTTTTTACCCCCATTATTTCTGTCCACATTCTAGTCTTTTAGGTAGCTTTGTTATGTCCGCATCTATGCCAGCTTATATGAGCGATCCCACTGATGAGCAGCTAAACGCGCTTAACATGGCGATGGATCATAAGTCATTTAAAGTGGTCGCCTATGCCGGTGCCGGTAAAACGACGACCTTGAAGCTCATCGGTGAGCGCTTGCGTGGACGCGGCTTGTATTTAGCCTTTAACAAAGCCATTGCTAATGATGCGCGCTCAAAGTTTCCGTCACATGTGGACTGTCGTACTTTTCACTCACTCGCCTACCGCCACGTACCCCGCGATATCACTGCTAAACTGTCTTTGCCGCGCTTCTCACCCAAACGCCTTGGGGATGATTTGGGCTTGCAACCGGTACAAATCCGTCGGCAGATGGATGGGGTAAATAAATATATTACTTTGACTCCAGCACGATTGTCGCGCTTTGTCAGTGACGCGGTGAGCAATTTTTGTAGTACGCATGCCAGCTACCCTGCGCCAAGGCATATCTTGTTTCCAAGCTGGCTTGATGCCTCAGATGCCGAGCAGCTACGTGAGATGCTTTACCCTGCCGTGGAGCAGCGCTGGTTACAGTCGATTGATGCACGTCACCCTGCTGGTATCGGTCATGATATTTATCTTAAACTTTGGGCATTGTCAAAACCTAGTATTCCAGCGGATTTTATCTTATTTGATGAAGCACAAGATGCCGATCCATTGATGATGGGAATTCTGACCCAGCAGCCACGGCAAGTGATTTATGTGGGCGACGCTCACCAACAGATTTATGAGTGGCGCGGCGCAGTCAATGCCATGAAACAGCTACCATTGCCACAAACTTTATTGACGCAGTCCTTTCGTTTTGGCGAACCGATTGCCGACATTGCCAATACGCTGTTAAAGGCATTGCAAGAAGATGTGCCGCTAAAAGGCAACCCTAAGAAACAGTCTTCTACTGATAAAGGTATGGTACATAGTAAAAAAGATGCCATTCTTTGTCGTACTAATGCCGCTGCTATGTCACAGCTATTAACTGGTCTAAAGCTTGGACATCGGGTGGCGCTACAAGCCGATACTGACCGTATGCTCAAATTCTGTCAGGCAGCCGAAAATTTAAAAAATGGTAAATCGGCGTATGGTGTACCTGAGCTGGCGTATTTTTATAATTGGAGTGATGTACAAGAGTATTCTGAAACCAATGAAGGTAGCGATCTAAAAACGCTGGTCAAATTGGTTGATGATCATGGCACCAATGTGTTGAGCCAAGCCGTTAACAGCTTATCCAGTATTGAGAATGCCGATTATGTTATTTCAACTGCCCATAAAGCCAAAGGGCTTGAATGGGGAAAAGTACAGTTAGACGATGATTTTTATTATGATGTGACGACCAATGCGGTAAAAATCAGCCCAGAAGAATTACGTTTGCTCTACGTTGCTTGTACGCGTGCGCAAAGCAATTTAGATATTCATAATATTAAAGATTTGATATCAGGATTGCAAACGGGGAAAAAGGTGATTTTTGGCAATTCTTAACCTTACCATTTGTGCCATCGAATAGATTTTGATTATGCCAATTTATAATGATAATGCCTCATCAATAGACAATGAACAATAAGCCATGAATAATCAGCAGCCTAATATTTTGTCTCAACCTTTATCGCACCTATTATCTGAGGCACTGCAAGAGCGCCAAAAAACCATACAAAACCTATTTAACAACCCAGTCCGCCTCCTCGCCCCAATGGAAGGTTTGACCGATCCTCTTATGCGGCAAATTCTAACGCAAATTGCCGCTGATTTAGGTCGTCCTTATGACTGGTCGGTGAGTGAATTTATCCGTGTCACCCAGCACGTCTTGCCAGCCCATGTATTTTATAAATATGTTCCAGAGCTGCATCATGACGCTAAAACAGCATCTGGGACACCGATTCATATCCAACTACTAGGAAGCGAAGCACAGCTGATGGCAGAAAACGCTGCTTACGCTTGCGAGCTTGGTGCGCCTGCCATCGATATTAACTTTGGTTGTCCCGCTAAAACCGTAAATAGCCATCGCGGTGGCTCAGTGTTACTTGATGAGCCTGAAGTGATGTACGACATTATCAGTGCCGTACGTCAAGCCGTTCCTGCCCACATTCCAGTATCAGCGAAGATTCGCTTGGGCTATACCGATAGCAGTCGCATGGATGATATTCGCGGGGCGATTGCTTCTAGCGGCGCCGATTGGCTAACCATTCATGCGCGGACGAAAACTCAAGGCTATAAACCACCTGCCTATTGGGATAAGATTCAAAATTTTAATGCGCTTAGTATTCCGATAATTGCCAATGGTGAAATATGGAACGCGGAGCACGCGCAAAACTGTATGGCGCAAGCAGGGACAGCGCATTTAATGTTAGGTCGCGGCGCAGTCACCCGTCCCGACTTGATTGCGCAGGTCGACAATAGTAATCTTAATAATTTAGAAAATACGACAACATTATTATGGCAAGATCTGATTGCTCATCAGATTAAGTTTTTAGAAGGCGCAGCGAAAAGCGAAGTGATATTAGTCGGTCGTTATAAGCAGTGGCTTGGCATGCTGACCAAAGGCTATAGCGAGGCTCAAATACTGTGGGACAGTATCAAACGAGAAAAAAACAAAGCAGTGATTATCCAAGCACTACAAACTAGCACAAAGTAATAATCGGCTGCTTTTATTATAAAATGATGCCATTAATTAAATACATTCAGTTAAAAACTAACCCGAATGGCTAAATAAAAGAGCATGAAGCAACAGATAATCGATAATACCCAAAGAATGGAGCGGAACACTGCCAAATTGGTAATATATGCCACGCAAAAACCAATACGAATCAGCACGTATAGCCATGCCAATGTATTGACAATCATCTGTGGGACAAAAAATAGCATCGCAACCAACACCGCCGCCAAAAAGACGGGCAACGTCTCATAGCTATTTTGCTGTGCTGCATTAGCACGTGCCGCTGCGCCCGTCGTACCTTGCAAAAAATCTCGCGGATGCGCATTATCAGTCAAGTTAAAGCCGCCGAGCGCTTTTGCAGTTAACGCCATTGCTAATGGCAACAGACTTGCCACTATCATCGCCCAAATGGCAGACGCTGCGGTATCAGAGACCAATCCAAAAAATGAATTCATGAGTATGTTTGCCTTTATCCTGCGATAACTTCAAAATCGTGGGTCACATTCACCCCGCCCTGTACCAACATTCGGCTGGCTGAGCAGTATTTTTCTGCAGACAATTTTATGGCTCTTTCTACTTGGCTTTCTTTGATGTCTTGTCCCTTCACAATAAAGTGCATATGAATATCCGTATAAACAGCTGGTACAGTTTCGGCACGTTGGGCAGTCAGCTCACAGCGTACGTCTGTTACTTCTTGACGAGATTTTTGTAAAATCGATACCACGTCATAACTGGCACAACCGCCAAGCCCTAATAAAATCAGCTCCATCGGGCTTGCGCCTTTTTCTTTATCGGCATCGATTTGGACGTTATGACCTGATGGTGATATACCCATAAAGGCTTTGTTTTCTTGCCACGTAACACTTGCTTTTGACTCTGACATTTTGGCGAACCCTTGTTTTAATTGGTAGATAGTTAATCGCGAATAGAATATTTTTTATTGGCTTCTTTCATTAGCCAATTTCATTAACTTAGTATTTTATTATTGATTGAGATAAGCAGAATATGACTAGTGTAACATAAGCTAAAACGAGATTTTATGAAGCATTGTCTTGTACCATTAAGTTAGCATATATGGTATATCTACCCGCATAAACGAAGTAAAAACCAACAAACAGAAGTACAAATTCATCAAAATAGTTTGTTGAACAAATTTACAAAAGTCTGTTTATATCCCCCTATATAATTACTTAATTTTAAATGACTAAACTCGTGAAACATTTTATAGCAAAATACTGTTACACATTTGGCTTGTTTCTTGGTTTAATAACGGTAATGAATCTTATTTTGACCTGATATCGACAACGATCACCCTATAATAATTATGATTGCGGTCAGTGTGTCCTGTCAAGATAAGCTGTTTTAAACAACTTAAAAGGTTAAGTCATGATAGATGCAGACGGCTTTCGCGCCAATGTCGGCATCATCTTGGCAAATACACAAGGGCAAGTTCTGTGGGCAAAACGCATTGGTCACAACGCTTGGCAGTTCCCTCAAGGCGGCATCGACCGCGGGGAGACGCCGATGGATGCGATGTATCGCGAGCTCTGGGAAGAGGTCGGTCTACATCCACGTCATGTGGATCTACTGGCGGTCACGCAAGATTGGTTGCGCTACCGCTTGCCAAAGCGCTATGTGCGCCATGGGCAGTATCCTTTGTGTATTGGGCAAAAACAAAAATGGTTTTTGCTACGCTTAGATGAGCCGAACACCCAACATATCCGCTTTGATGAAGGGAAACCAGAATTTGACAACTGGCAATGGGTCAGCTACTGGTATCCACTCGGACAAGTGATTCACTTTAAACGTGGGGTATATCGCCGCGCCTTGCAAGAATTGGTGCCCGAACTACCGCTCAAACAAGAACTTATTATTCCAGAACAAAACAACCATTTGTTGGTGGAATAAGGTCACTGATTGCTTCGACAATTTTAGAATAAAAAATCCCCATATTGATTGTTCATCATCACTATGGGGATTTTTTTATGTTAATTCTGCTCAATGTTTGCATTCACGACTAATAATTTCCGCTTGTATCTTTTTATCTGGCTCAATATTTTTTCGCAAAGTTAAAATGCTTTGCGTACGTGTACCATAGCTTGGCAGTGCTGTAGGACTGATACCTGTAGAATTGGCACCTGTCAAATTTGCACCTTCAATATAAATAGACGACAGTGCTTGTTCTATTTTTATATCGATACCAGTATCGGGGAGATTATCTACTGGCGCGGTGGTATTGTCCGACATGACAGAAAAAGCAGCCTCTTGCCAATACTCATGTGCGCTGTTCTCGCTAATTAATGGTAATACCTCTTGGCGTAGCCGACCGCGTAGCCGCTCAGTTTTAAACCAACCTTCTTCTGGCTGACCATTAGAGAAGACGTGCAAGCCTGCATGTAACGGTGTCGGTGCATGACCGCGGTTATTAACGACAACCGCTTGCTTGCTATTACCAATAATAAGGTTAAATCCTGCATAATCTTGTAGGCTTATTTGCCGTGCAAAGTCCATCGGGCTTAAGTCACTAGTCAAAAAATCAGTCACTAATTCACCACGCGAGCGCTCATTATTACTTGCCTGTACACCATCACGAAAGTTCAATACCGCCGCCCAGCGTCCATTTTGTTGATGAAAATTCGTCTGCTGCTGTTGGTGAATGCCCAGCCACGTACCGCCACTTTGCTTATCGCGTCCCGCATAAATAGGCTGATCTATCCATTGATGCAGCGGCTCTGTCGGACGCTGTAAAAACTCATCACGATTGGACAATAAAACCAAAGGTAGCTCATCAAATAACTGCCAAGCAATGGCAACGATACACATAGTTTTCCTTTTATATGATTATTATATAAGAATTTCAATATAAAACAGGGTCGTTCAAAATAGCGTTCTGCTAGGATAAGTTTTCCTCGCTTGCTGTGTGCTTCGCACTCCAGAGGCTTCACAAAATTTATCCCAGCAGCACTGCATTCTTTTTAAATTGAATCGATTATATGATTCTGATTTAGCATTAATTCGTGCTTAATTTTTTATCGGCAGGGTAGCTAATTTTATAGGTCGATTGCAGTACTTTAGATTGTTTACTCGGCAAATCAAACTCCCAAGCAACCATGCCCTTATTATCGTTCCAGTCTTTTTGGCTAATGGCTGGTGTGTGCGTCGCGGTTACTTTAATACTGTCATCGCTACTGACCGGTTCCGCACTTAACACTTGCAAGCGCACGCTACGATTATGCTGATTGGTAAATTGATAAGCTTGGGTAGTTGTTTTGGTTTGCTGACGATTAAACACGCCTTTATCACCTTGTTTGTTTTCATCAGTCAGCTGTTTGACGAGCAAGCTGGGATCAATACCAAAACCAATGCCCTGCTCTTTTAAGCTCTGATAATCATACTGCGACTGTCCAACATAGTTATCGTCGCGGTACAGTTGCAACGAACCGTTAGCCCAAGCTGGTGTCAAGAACGGCGCAGATGCATACCAATAAGCGGCAGCTTCGGCACTGGGTGTACTACGTAACCATAGCTTACTGATACCCGATTGCTCGTCAATAACCGTACGTACGTGCCTGCCATCACTAGGAATACTGACGCGCTGCGGTAAGCGATATTCAGTAATACCATTTTTATTTTGACTGCTCACCGTAAAGCTGGGTAACGGCGGCATATCTGCTCCAGACGCGCCACCATAACTAGCTCTAGCAGAAACGACTACTGGTGCAGATTCACTTTCCATCATGGGTTGTGCATAGCGAGCCAACTTATCTTGCCGCTCTTCATATAACGACAAGCGCTCGACTCGTGGTAATTGGCTGGTTGTCGTTTGATTGGGATTAACGGTACTTAAAATAACGGGTACGTTGTTCCAATTTTCGCCTGTTTGTTGGGCAATGATGGCAGAGGCGGTGATATTAAGCTGCTTACTATCGGTATTTAAGCGTGCTTGATAGGTTGGCTCCCAACTTGCACCGCGTACTTGATAATGCAGTTTAACGCTGCTTGCAGAACGACTGGCGATACGTACACTCACTTGGGTCACGCTATTCTGTGCCGAGGTGGTACTGCCCGCGACCAATTTATTTAGGGCGTCTTTAGCACGAGCTTCTTGCTTTTGCAGCTCTACAATCTTTTTATTAATACTTGCAGCTTGTGTCTCTAAATCGCGTGCATTATTAGCAAGCGTGCCAGCTGTAGTTATCTGCGTCACTTTAGTCAGGTTTTGCAAATAGGCTTTGGTCAAACGCGCTGCTTCTAATTCGGCGCTGATATTGGTTAGATTATTCTGCTGAGTCTGTACGTTAGCATCACCTTGATATTGACATTGCGCTGCTTGTTCACCGCTTAGCGTCTCAATACTAACCTCACCAATATTGACATTACCCAGTGCTTGTACGCTGATACTATCTGATTCAATAGCAGGCGATAAGCAAGAAAAAACCAGCGTCTGCTCACCTGTGCCGCTGATTGGCAAGGCGCGAGTCACACTGGCTAAACCTTGATAAATTGTAATTTGTTCGATACTACTGTTTGCCGCTTGCACGGTTACAGGAACAAAAACCGTTAAGCCTGATGCCACGGTGTATAGCACTGATAATGGCAGTATTTTCAATTTAAAGTTACTATTTAAGATTAACGCATCAAACTTTGTTTTTAATTTTTTATCGTGTAAAGGTGATCGCGGTGATAAATTAGTGTGCATAATGATTCCTTAGAAATTGATGCGCTTTTTTTCATCTTATCGGTTTTTTTAGTGCTTTGCTATCCATTCACTTATCTAGTTCCATAATTCGCTGCAATAGTCCGCTTCAATAACCATAGTGTCGATTAGCGTTAGAAAAAATACCGTGCTGCTGTGATAGCTAACCGTCTTTTATTTTGAACAGACGGTAGTGTTCGTAAGGGTCGAATTTTGCTATTATGACCAGCATTCTATTATTAATAATTATGATACCTTTATGATAATTCATCCTCAGTACGATCCTGTAGCACTGTCCTTGGGTCCAGTAGAAGTGCACTGGTATGGCCTAATGTATTTGCTGGCATTTGCCGCAGCTTATGGTCTGGCTTGGTATCGCAGCACAAAACGCGATAATTGGACCACCGATATGGTGTCTGATTTGGTCTTTTATGGTGCGCTTGGCGTTATTTTAGGCGGTCGTATTGGCTATGTGTTGTTTTATCAATTCGGCGAGCTACTACAAAACCCCGCCTACCTATTAAAGGTTTGGGAAGGCGGTATGTCTTTCCACGGCGGCTTTATTGGCGTCATGCTAGGTATGTGGTTCTTTGCGCGCAAATATAAAAAAACCGCTTTCCAAGTATTCGATTTTATCGTTCCTTGTGTGCCAACCGGTTTACTATTTGGTCGCATCGGCAACTATATTAACGGTGAGCTATGGGGGCGCGTATCAGACGGTGGCTATAACTGGCTGACCTATTTCCCGCAAGCGGCTGCCTTTGATATGGAGCAATTACAGAGCAATCCACAATTGCAAGAATTGATGATTGAGGTTAATGGTCAGTATGTGCTGCCGCGTCACCCATCGCAGCTATATGAAGCCTTTGCCGAAGGCCTGCTACTATTTATCTTCTTATGGTGGTATTCATCGAAGCCGCGTCCACGTATGGCCGCCTCTGCTGTGTTCTTACTAGGCTACGGCATCAGCCGCTTTATCATCGAATTCTTCCGTCAGCCTGACGTTGACCAAGGATTTGTTTTATTAGGCTGGATGACCAAAGGACAACTATTAAGCGCACCGATGATCATCGCTGGCTTAATCATGCTGATTTATGCTTATAAACGCGGCATCTATGATTGGGGTAAGCAGTCAGCTTATTAAGCTTTATCTTCCTTCAGCATTACCTTAAGAACGATATCAACGATGCGTTTGAACAGCGTAGAAGAGTAACTTTATGACCATGAACAACGTTATTATTAAAACCGAGCAGAGTAAAAACGAGCAAGCCTATTTAGACTTGCTAAAACACGTCATGACTCATGGCACCGAAAAAGGCGATCGTACTGGAACCGGTACGCTCAGCCACTTTGGCGCACAGCTACGTTTTAATTTAACCGACGGTTTCCCCTTATTAACTACCAAAAAAGTGCATCTTAAGTCCATCACCTATGAGCTGTTATGGTTTTTAAGTGGCAGTACCCACGTCGATTATTTACAAGAAAACGGCGTGCGCATTTGGAACGAATGGGCGACCAGCGAGCAAACCGCACGCTTCAATCGTCCTGCGGGTGATCTAGGTCCTATTTATGGTCATCAATGGCGTAATTACGGGGCAACTAAAAGCGCAGATGGTCATTATAATTTTGATGGCGTCGATCAAATTACCCAAGTCATCGAGCAAATAAAGACCAACCCCAATTCGCGCCGTTTGATCGTCTCTGGCTGGAATCCCGGTGAAGCTGAGCAAGTCGCGCTGCCACCTTGTCATACGATGTTTCAGTTTTTTGTCGCGGACAATAAACTCTCTTGCCAGCTCTATCAGCGCTCAGCCGATTTATTCCTAGGGGTGCCGTTTAATATCGCTAGCTATGCTTTGCTTACCCATATGGTGGCGCAAGTTTGCGGCCTAGAAGTTGGCGAATTTATCTGGACGGGTGGCGATTGTCATATCTATCAAAACCACCGTGAGCAAGTCGAGTTACAGTTAACGCGCTCGCTGTATACGCTGCCAACATTGACGCTCAACCCTGATGTTAAAGATATTTTTGCTTTCAAATATGAAGATATCAACGTTGCTGGTTACGAGTCGCATCCTGCTATCAAAGCGAAGGTTGCTGTATAGCGTTGGTCTTATTGACTGTTTTAAATAAAACCTGCATTTTAGAAGCTAATAAAAAGGATACGTTATGAGTTATGCCAACACCGAAGTTGCCCAAATCGCAGCTATCAGTAGCAATCGCTGTATTGGTAAAGACAATGAGCTACCGTGGCATATCTCAGCCGACTTGCAGCATTTTAAAAAGATGACGACCAAACAAAATGATGGCGCGATACAAGGTATCGTCATTATGGGTCGTAAAACATTTGAATCTATGGGCAGTAAGCCTTTGCCAAAACGTGTTAGCTTTATCATCAGCACTCAGCTAGATTATACTGAGCAAAAAGGCCTTGTCGGCAAAGATAACGCTTATGTGGTACATAATTTAGACGATGCCCTGACGCAAGCGGCAAGCCTCGCGCATGGCGCGCATCTTGACACGATTTGGGTGATTGGCGGTGAGCGCGTATTTAGCGATGCGTTGATGTATACCGACCGTATCGAGCTGACTCATGTCGATACTGAAATCACGGGTGGTGATGCGTTTTATCCTGAACTGCCAAATGAGTTTGCAGTCGCAGAAGAATCTGAGCAGATGCATGATGAAAAAAGTGCGTTAGATTTTAGGTTTGTGACTTATAGGATAAAAGCTGCTAAATAATAAAGTGCCGTCGTTAAAAAAACCAAAAAAACTGGGGCTGTTCTAATATTATTTAGAACAGCCCCAGTTTTTTATTATCAGAAACCTAAATTTATTGAAGGTTAGACAAACTATTCATGCAATACTTTATAGACCGTTTTCGCCAAAATTGGTCCAATACCTTGCACGCCAGCCAATTCTTGCTGCGATGCACCTAGCAATTGCTGCAATCCGCCAAAGTGATTGAGCAAGTCACGACGGCGCTTTTCACCCAGTCCCGGAATTACTTCCAACACTGACGATGAACGGCGCTTATCACGCTTTTTACGATGCGCAGTAATCGCAAAACGATGCGCCTCATCACGAATATGCATCAATAAATGCAGCGCTTTGCTATCCATGGGTAAATCAAGCGGCTCATGATCAATAAAGTGCAATACTTCAAGCCCAGCCTTGCGCCCTTCTCCTTTTGCCACGCTAATCAGCAAGGTATCACCAAGAATACCCAACTCTGTCAGTACTTCTTTGGCTATTCCAAGTTGACCTTTACCGCCATCGATAAGCAGCAAGTCAGGCAGCGGCTGCTTCTTATAACGACGGGTCAGCACTTGCTTCATCGCGGCATAATCATCACCACCGACAATGTCATGAATCGCATATTGACGATAATCACGGCGACGTGAGCCACCTTGATCAAAGACTACGCAGCTACCAATGGTCGCCTCGCCCATCGTGTGCGAAATATCAAAGCACTCAATACGATCAATGGTTCGATCAGTGACGTCAGCCAAGACGTCTTTGAGTGCGCCAAAACGCGCATGCAACTCTAAATAATCGCCAAGCTTGGTTTTTAAGGCATTATTAGTATTAAGCTTGGCTAAGTCTAACCATTCGGCACGGTGCTCACGGACGCTGGTTTTGATGACGACTTTACTACCAAAATGGCTCGCCAGCGCTTCACTGACCGCAACCTGATCCGGTAGTTCATGACTCAACATGATTTCTGCTGGTAAGTCATCAGTTACCTGAAAATAAAACGAGGTGATAAATGCCGATAAATTATCAGCAAGCGGCTCGCTGCTATCAACATCGGGGAAGTAATTCTTACCGCCAAGTACACGTCCGCCACGTACGGTCAAGACGTTGACACAAGTCATGCCTGCTTGACTGGCAATAGCAATCACATCCGCCTCGCCTTGCACAGTATAAACAGCTTGCTTAGCTTGTACTTCGCGCAGCATAGACAGCTGATCGCGATAAAACACCGCTTTTTCAAAATCTAATTCTTCCGCAGAAGCTTCCATTTTTTCAATCAGCGCGCTATGAATATCACTAGAATCACCCTTTAAAAAACGAATGGTATTATTAACATCTTCTGCATATTCATCAGCTGATACCAAGCCCACACAGGGTGCACGGCAGCGTTTAATTTGATATTCAAGACAAGGGCGCTTACGTTGCTTAAAAAAAGTATTGGTACATTGACGCATTTGGAACATCTTTTGCATCAACACCAACGTTTCTTTTGCCGCGTGAGCAGAGGGAAAAGGACCAAAAAAACGACCTTTTTGATGATTACCCTTACCGCGCCCGTAAGCCAATCTTGGATAGGGCTTATCTGCTGAAATAAACACGTAAAGATACGATTTATCATCGCGCAGTAACACATTATAAGGCGGACGATGTTCTTTAATCAGGTTTTGCTCGAGCAGTAGCGCTTCCGTTTCACTACGCGTGATAATGGTTTCGATATTATGAATACGGGCCACCAGTGCGCGTGTCTTCGGATGATCAATCGTTTTAACAAAGTAGCTGTTCACACGACTTTTAAGCGATTTTGCCTTACCGACGTATAAGATATCGCCATTTTTACCCAGCATTTTATAAACCCCTGGCAAATTTGGCAGGCGCTGGATTAAATGCTTCAGACGGGCTTTTTTATCGTCGACGAGGCTCGATGCGGAGACATTGACCATAGAATTTATTGCTCTCAAGATACTGATATACAGCTATTTATGGGGCGATAGTGAGCGTTTTACAAGAACAGTTATCAGCTTAGCAATAACCATAAAAAAAGCCAGCACCAAGGCTGACTTTTTTGCAAAAATAACAATAATTCTAATGACGGAAATTTGGCATTAATGCTGGAATACCCGGCAACATACCAACGATAGCCATCACGCCCGTTAATATCACAAAAGTAATTACAGGAATAATCCAGCGGCTCATCTTGGTTAGATTAGCACTACGCTCTTTAGAGCCAATTAAACCTAAATTATCAAGCACCAAAGTAATTGACCAACCAAAGGCTGGATTTACCAACGCTGAGGCAAAAACGACAATGGCAGCGGACTGGGTGGTTTTACCTTCACGTGTCATCTCCATTCCTGCTTCAAGTAGCGGAATAAAGACCCCGACAATGAGCGCCACACACATAACTGGCTCCCAAATTGCCAAATCCATGGGATAACCCCAAACACCAGCGATGATACAGAAAATACCGGTTAAAATCGCACCAGCTGGAATAGGACGCTTCGCAATCGCTGCTGGTACAATATATGTACCCCATGAGGAGGCAAAGTTTGCACCGCCAAGTAAAGAGCCTACCACCTGACGAAACGAGGCACTGGTCATCGTATCATCAATATCCATCAGCACACGTTCGGTACGTTTGGGATAGCTGATTTTTTGGAAGACCTGATGACCCAAAAAGTCTGGTGACCACATGGCAACCGCCAACACCGCAAATGGCAGTACGACGATAAAGCTCTCGACCGTTGGTAATCCTAGCATCCAACCGGTGTTTTCGCCCCACCAATACATCGGGCTCATATTCGGTAAACCTGGCGCTGTTTTAAAAGCGAAGGGCGCACCCATGGCAAAGGCGACCCCGCCACCTAGCAAGCAACTAAGCGGCACGGCAAGCCAGCGTTTTTGAAAATTCTCTAGCACCGCATAAAGTATGATTGTGAGTAGAATCACCACAAAGGCAATATGTGCCATACCGATGCCTTCTGCCCAAGTAAACAGATTTTTAACTTGAGAGATGGTACCAATAAAGCCCAAATATAGTAGTAAACCACCGCACACGCCTTTACTGGTCAAGTTTGCCAGCAGACTTCCCCCTTTACTAATGGCAAGCAATAAGCCAAAAGCACCGATAAGCAGACCAAAAGCCATTGGATGACCACCAGCGGCTACGACAATAGGAATGAGCGGGATTAGTGGACCATGGGTACCCGCAAGATTCGCTGTAGGTAGCAAAAAACCTGAGAATAAAATAACGAAGAACGCCACGATTAACAGCTCATAACGGACGTTTTCTAGAACAAATGCATCACCCAAACCAAGCGGTCCTGCGAAAGTAGCGGCAATGGCGCCGACCATCACGACTTTGCCAATGGTTGCCGCCATTGCCGGAATCGTATCTTCATATTCAAAACGATAATCACGGAACGGCAAATTAGGACGCCAGCGCTTGGGCTGCATAATTTGTAATTCATGGTTCAGATAGGCGTTACGGTTTTTAAAACTTGAATTGGGCTTATGTAAATCTACATAGCTACCTTGCAAATCACTATCAGAGGGGATTGGGTGCTGCGGATTGGACCCTGTAGCGGGAAGCTGTGTATCACTCATCACATTTCCTTATGTCGACCGACGTTTGAGTGACTACCCGTTCATTTACTAAACTTGCTATAAACGTTAAGTCACCATAGACAAAATTGCGGCTATTGTATGCTATGAGACTTTGAAATGCGAATTTATAACGATTAAAAGATACTATATGCATCGTTATTATTGATAACTTAAAGTTTCCATTTATGACTATCTGAAACTTATCAGATGCTTATATAATAAAAGGACATACAATTACGCTATATCGACGGACTAATATGAAACTAGTTTAAGCTAAAACACACATTTTCTTTTTTGGCTAATTGCGCCAACAATTATAAACACCATTACGATAAGTGATTAATAATAATAGAAAGTAACGATTAAAGTTCTGCTTCAGTTACGCTTTAGGTCTAGCGACTTTAGTTATTTTTAATTATGATGAATACCTTTTTATCAATCACGATTGATTAGTAGCCGTCTAAAAAATCAAGAAAAGGCCATAGGATAAATTTATGAGTTTACTACCCAGCAAACTTGAGACTCTAAAACGTAATGCTAAAAAAAACATTATGCCATTGCTCACGCCTTATCTGCTTAAGCTGCGTATCAACACTTATGCTCCCTATATCGGTGCCGGTATCAAAATTGAGCATATCAACCTTGATCAGGGCTTATGTGTAGTGAGCATGGGACTTAATAGTCTGAATAAAAATATCGTAGGTACACAGTTCGGTGGCAGTTTATACTCAATGATTGATCCTTTTTATATGCTGATGCTGATGCACCAGTTAGGTAGCAGCTACGTCGTCTGGGATAAAAGCTCACATATCGAGTTCCTTGCCCCCGGTAATAGCAAAGTCACCGCCCGCATGAAAATTCCTAGCAATGAAATCACAATTATCCAAGAATTGGCAAAGGACGGCGAACCCGTCTTTCGCGAATACCAAGTAGATATCGTCGACGATCAGCAAAAGACCATCGCTACCGTCACTAAGACGCTATACATACGCCTGCGTAAATACAGTAAATCTAAAGATCAAAACAGCCATATCGAAAATCTTGATGGTTAAAGGTAATTTTTAAAACGATCATTTAAATTTAAAGCGATTTGTGATTTAAAGCGTATTTATAATTTAAAGCACTACAAACAAAAACCCCAATCTGGCATACGCACAGATTGGGGTTTTGTCTTTTTTGGTACTACCCGCTTATTTATATGATAAACCTATGAATAAGGGCTTGTATCTGATTTTTCTTTATTGCCGAATCGCATAATGGACGGTTCAGCAACAAAGTAATATTAAGCACAATGCTTAAAACCAGATACTGGATATAATCTAAGCGTCAGCTTTTGGCTTAACAACTTTAGGTGCACGCGGAGCAAGCTTCTCGCGGATACGTGCTGATTTACCAGAGCGCTCACGTAAGTAGTATAGTTTCGCACGGCGAACAGCGCCACGGCGTTTCACTTCGATGCTCTCAATAATTGGTGAATGCAATTGGAAGGCACGCTCAACGCCAACACCGCTTGAGATTTTACGTACGGTAAACGCTGAGTTTAAACCGCGGTTACGCTTAGCAATTACAACGCCTTCAAAAGCCTGTAAACGCTCACGCTCACCTTCACGTACTTTTACTTGAACCACAACGGTATCGCCGGGTGCAAAGCTTGGGCGCTCAATCAATTGAGCATTTTCGATGACCTGAACCAATGGATGCTTGTTGCTCATGAGAGTTATCTCCTCACATTAGATAATAGAGGCTTAACGCATATCACCTGTTTGTAATAATTAATCGTATCTGTTTTAATGAGACACAACGTAAGTGGGTTATGACAAACGGCCATTATGCTATGACTCGTTTTATTGTTGCTCAAAATTTTATTACTTAACTGTTTATCTTTATAGCAGCTATCAACGCTACTTTTTATCTGCTTTTGCCAATGCTTTTAACCACTTTGCTTGCTCTACCGTTGGGGTAAACGCTTGCCATAAGTCTGGACGCCGCGTTTGCGTACGCTCAACTTGCTGACTAAAGCGCCACTTCGCGATATTGGCATGATGGCCTGAAAGTAACACTTCAGGCACTGCCATACCCGCAAACTCATGCGGCTTAGTATAATGTGGACAATCAAGCAAGCCATCGACGAACGAGTCTTGCTCAGCTGACTTATCATCACCCATAATATCAGGCAGACGACGTATCACACTATCCATTAGCACCATCGCTGGTAGCTCACCACCGGTCAGTACATAGTCACCCAGCGAAACTTCCATATCGACATACCGCGATAATAAGCGCTCATCAATGCCTTCGTAACGACCACATAATATAATCATGCCATCATACTCAGTCATATCGACCACACTACTCTCGCTCAGCGTCTGCCCTTGTGGTGACATGTAAATCACCGGACAGTGCGCTGCGTCCATACGGCAGCCATGTTGGCTGGCACGCAGACGAGCATCTTCAATAGCTAGTGACAATGGCTCAGCCATCATTACCATACCAGGACCACCACCATACGGACGTTCATCAATACGGCGATAGTTGTCAGTGGTATAATCGCGCGGGTTAATGCATTCAATCGTGACCTTTTCCTGAGTCACTGCACGCGCTGTGATACCAAAATCACGAATCGTTGCAAACATCTCAGGAAAAATACTAATCACGGCAAAATACATCTGAATCCTACATACAAGCGTTTAAATAACGACTGACATGATGATTACGATATTAACGTTATGCTATTAACATGACATTAATAAGCACTGAATTAACAGGCACTTAATTAACAGGCACTAAACTAATAGTCGCTTTCCCAAGCTACCGTTACCGTTTTACTGGCCATATCGACTGTGACAACGGTTTGCTTATGCCAAGGTATCAGGCGCTCTTCAGCATCTAAACTGTCTGAGGTTGCCGCTACACGCATGATGTCATGGGCACCGGTCTCAAACATTTCAGTGATATCACCAAGATACTGGTCTTGCTCATTCATAACCCGCATACCAACTAAATCCGACCAATAATATTCGTCTTCATTAGGTTCTGGCAATACGTCTTGAGCAACCCAAATAGTAACACCATTCATGGTTTCAGCAATATTACGGTCAGGGACTTGCTCAAACTGAGCAACAAGTCCTGTGCCTTGCTCACGCCACGCTTTAACAGTTAACGGCTTCATACCGGTAGCTGTTTTCATCCACCACTGCTTAATGTCAAATATTTCCGCATGTTCATCGGTGTCGCTAAACACCCAAAGCCAACCTTTAATGCCATAAGGCTTTTTGAGTTGACCGATTTTCATAAGGGTACTGGCGTCTGGAACAGATGACATAACGGCTAACCTAACAATATATAAACAGCAGTAAATAAATCGCGCCCGTTTAACCACGGTAGTCAACTAAAACAGCGATAAACAGTTAATCGCGCATACTGGTCAGACCAGCTACGCTGTGTGTTCTAAAACTACGAGATAACGCTATTATCACGTTATCATTTTTTACCACTAAAACGCCTGCTTAAAAATTAAGCAGTCGCTTCAGTAGTAGCCGCAGCTTTGTTATAAGCTTTTGCTAATGAAGCAACGCGATCTGAAGGTTGTGCACCTTTTTCGATCCACGCATTGTACGCTTCCATGTTTAGGCGTACTGCTTCTTCAGAATCTTTAGCGAGTGGGTTAAAAAAGCCGATGTTTTCAATATAGCGACCGTCACGCGCGCGGCGTTGATCAGCAACAACTACTTGATAAAATGGGCGTTTCTTGGCACCGCCCCGTGCTAAACGAATAACAACCATGTGAATTCTCTCTTTCGCAGGTATACCAAAAAGGGCATAATTATATCACAGTCTTATTTTATTGAAAACATAAACTGTGCTTATTTAATTATTTATTAACAATAGCTTAAATCGTCGTTGCTGTAAAACAAAATCCATAATCAGTCCTCATTATTAGAAAATAGGCTCGTATTTCACTTTCTAATAAATGCTTTAAATCAGAGATACGTTTATATTTGGCTAATTATTCGCTTCCGCCTATGTGAGCAAGGATTTTGTAATATGAAAGCTACCAGCGCCACTATTTGATTATGCTATCCTAGTATCTACCATTGCATACCAATATCTTGGACTCATATGACGACCCCAAATACTCAATTGCCTCATAAAAGCTGGCTGCCACGCTCTTACTCCAACAGTTGGCTGACCACCTTGATGGTCGCTTTTATTGTTATCATCAGTGTCGGGGTATCGATTTTATTTTTTTGGCGTAGTCTGTATTTACCAGAGCTTAAAAGCCATGCACGCTATTTGACCAGTGAGCTACGGTTAATGAATAGCGTCAATCAAGATTGGAAGGACAATCCTGAAGTACGTCAATGGATTTACCAGCACTCTCATGTAGTGGTCGTAGACAATCCAAACGACTTTCCACAGATTGCGGATAAAGCTTTTGTCGGTGTCTTTACCGATGTGCTACAACGCGAAATCGGGGCGCAGTTGGGTCGACCGGTGGAGGTGTATTTCAAGTTTAAGCCGACCCCGCAGCTTTGGGTACAAGACAGTCGTGATAGTAGTTTTTGGATTCGCGAACCGGTGGTTTATTATTCTCAGTACAGTCCGACCTTATTAATATTATTTTTAATTGGCCTACCGATTTTAACGCTATTGACCATCATTCTATTGGCGCGTCAATTAAATCGCCCGTTACGTTATTTACAGCGGGCAGCGACCAACTATATTCGCCTCGGTCATGCCACCACTTTGCCAACCCGTCATGGTCCTACTGAGATTCGCCAAGTGAATATGGCCTTTAATCACTTGTTTACGACGCTCAATCAAGCGCAAAAAGAGCGCACGATTATGCTTGCCGGTATTTCACATGATTTGCGTACACCGCTGACTCGGATGCGTTTAACCGCTGAGATGCTGCCTGATGAGTTTTTTCGTGAAGGCTTGATTTATGATATTGAGGATATGGATGCTATTTTAGAGCAGTTTATCTCCTTTATGAAAGATGGCTCTGATGAACCGGTACGCCTCACCAATTTAGATACCATATTTAATGAGATTATGGTGCAGTTTGCACCAATGGAGTTTATTTATCAGTCAGAATGTCACAAGGTCGTCCCCGTAAGACCTATGTCCATTAAGCGCCTGATTGTCAATCTGGTAAACAATGCCAAACGTTATGGCAAGCCGCCTATTTATCTATCAGCAACGGTTATACCAACCTTTATGGAGACAGAGGTAATAGAGGATAGCGATGTGGTGACTGAAAATGCGGTCAACAAAGAAGCAAAAGAGCAATTGATAATATGTGTGCGCGACTGTGGTGGTGGCGTTGCAGAAGACCAATTAGAGCGTATTATGCAGCCGTTTGAGCGGGGTGAGTCAGCGCGTACTACTCAAGGTAGCGGTTTAGGCTTAGCGATTGTCGATCGTATCGCGCGCTTGCACCATGGGACAGTTGAGGTCATTAATCATCCGGATGGCGGCCTACAGGTCTGCGTACACATTCCTTTGATCTCCAAAGTTGCTGGAGAACAACCATTGGATGCCAATACAGATAAAATTCCTATGGCTGCTAAAATAGTAAATAAATAACGCTAAAAATGAAAAATCTGACTAAAAATACAAATGATAAAATTTTTGCAGCTATTTTATGCGGTAGATACTATTCTCTAGTGCCAATGATAGGCGGGATATACTCAGCGCTATTGGTAAACGCTAAAGGCTGGGTTATGTCTTCCTGCGCCGCTTTTAAAGTCTGAGTCGTGGTTGGTTGCTGCAGAAACAAGTAATACCCTAGCGTTGCGGCATTCAATACGACTAAACCACCAAATAAATATGGCATCCTTTGCTCTCCTCTATTTTCGACTATATTATTCTACAAACTATAGTCGATTATTTTTAATTTTGCACTGACTATAAATGATTAAGCATCAAAATCGCGTTCGCTCTTTTCTTGCGTTAACTCATCAGCAGCAAGAACTTGGGTCAGCGGTTTAATCGGCCAGGTCATGACGAATCGTGCACCGCCCAAATCGCGGCTCTCACCTACTTTCATACTGCCATTAAACCAAAAAGCGATACGTGACACGATAGATAAACCCAAACCATAGCCACCTGAGGCACGCGTACGACTGTCATCCAAGCGTGAAAATGGAATGAACACCTTTTCACGATCTGCTTCTGAAATACCGTGACCGTCATCTTCTACACTGACAAAGGCATTGCCCTTTTTAACTCCAGCGCTAATAATAATAGTGCTCTCTGCATAGCGTAAGGCATTACCTGCCAAATTCTGAATAACGCGATGCAAGTAGCGCCTATCGGCTACTGCGGTCACTTTAGCATTTGGCAGCTTAGTCACTATTTTGATAGGCTTACCTAAAGCATTGGTTTCACGCTCAATCTGCTCAAGTAATTCCCTAAGATTCACCGGCTCCAAGTCTAGTTTTGGTGAGCCTTCTTCAAGTTTCGCATACGTTAATATCTCATCAATCAGACCATTAAGTGCTTCGATATCTTCATCAATAAAGTCGCGCTGACTGAACCGCGAGTCTTCATCATCAGTATCTGCCAACATATCAACGGCAAAGCGGATACGTGCAACTGGCGTACGCAGTTCATGGGAGACCGCGCGGGTCAATTCGCGCTGCGACTCAATCAAACGCTTAATATGGGCAGTCATCGCATTAAAGGTCGCTGATAGACGCGCAATTTCATCTTGCCCAATGACCTGTACTTGACTATCAAGATTGCCTTTACTAACTTCATTTACCCCCACTTGAATCAGTTGTAATTTGCGCTCGAGCGGGAAAATTAGCGCATAAACCCCCAAACTGATTAAAAACATACTAATCAGAATCATACTGACGATTAAATTAAGCGGGAAAAAATTAAACAGAGGGACTGGTCCTATCAAAACCGCCATATCATTTATTTCAGATGGCACAACAACTTTAATAGACGAATTGCTTTTACTGCTATTAGTATCTTGCAATAAAATGACGACCTCATCACGGCGCAAGCGCGCCATCTGATCAGGATCTAAATCGAGCGTATTTACGGCTTTAAATGCTAACGGAAACGAAAATTTTTCTTCCAACTGCGCCAAACGTGCGCGCTTATCAGACAAGGTACTGTAATAGGACAAATCATCTAATAGAAATACAGCAATTGCCCGTACATGCTGTTCGGTGACTTGTGATATGCGGGCGGTTAAAACACTTTTATTGTCTGGCAATCGGTAATAAACATCAGCGTACATCGGCTGACTGACATAGCGAACGACAGTATTTCCCTTCTCAAAGCGACGCAATTCACTGGCATTGAAGTCCACCTCATCGATGGACAAAATACTGAATTCTGTGCCAAACAAACTGCTTGCATCAGCTAGCCAATAATCACGTTGCGCTTCATTTTCTTGGTGAGTAAGACCTTCGCTTACTATATGAAAAGCCCCTGTTGCCATGTTTTCACGGTAAGATTGAACGCGTTCTTTATTGATAGTATCCATCAATAGCTGGGCAAATAATGCCACACACAAGCAGACTATTAATAATCCTGCATAAATACGAACAAAAATACTGTGTTTGAGAGAAGAGACTAATGACATACGTGCCGTAACCAACCTAATGAATAAGAGTTATTGATACCATGATAAATGTAAGCAACTGCGGTTAAATCAAAAACAAATAGCGGCTGCTTTTTGAATACTGCGTGTTATATATCATAACGGATATATGATAAATATTTACTATTGTATTTATCTGACATTTACTTAACTGGCGTATTAAATTATCGCTTAATTAAACCACATAACACAGCGATTAAGTTTAAAAACTTAAAATTTAAACCATAAAAAACCAGCTTCATGCTGGTTTCTTATTAAATAACGATTAATGCTAAGGGTTTGCGTCGAAAAGAGTGTATTAGTTGCCTTCTTTAACGAACAAATACCCTTTACTACGGACGGTTTTGATACGTTTTGGATTCTCTGGATCATCACCGATTTTTGGACGAATACGCGAAATACGTACGTCAATAGAACGATCTTGACCGTCGTATTCGATACCACGTAGGCGCTCAAAGATATCTTCACGCGACAAGATACGACCGGCATTAGAAGCCAATAACCATAATAGGTCATATTCAGCACTGGTAAAATCAACCAATTCTTCGCCTAGCATGACTGAACGACCACCGTTATCGATGATAAGCTCGCCAAACTCTAAACGCTGTGGCACATCTTCTGAGGGTGCGTTTTCTGAGCGACGTAATAATGCACGAATACGTGCTAATAATACACGCGGCTGAGCAGGCTTAGCGACGTAGTCATCAGCACCCATCTCAAGACCCAATACTTGATCCATATCTTCTGTGCGCGCGGTCAGCATCAAAATAGGATTTTGGTAATGTGGGCGTACCTCACGGCATACAGTCAACCCATCGCTACCAGGAAGCATAACATCAAGCACGACCAAATCTGGTTGTTCATTGACAATACGACGAATGGCGCGATTACCATCCGTTTCAATCGCAACTTCTAAACCATTTTTGACCAAATAGTCTTGGGTCAACATGGCCAGACGCTCATCATCCTCAACAATCAAAATTCGTGGGGTATTGTCATCATCATTCGTTGTCATTGTTATATCCTCTAATACATCTCATTTAAAAGCAGTCAAAGTAAGAGCGGTAAAATTAATAGCACCATAGAGCAGTGCAATTGATGTTGGTATAGCTGTTACAAACTTGGTAGCACAGTATACTATTAAACCTACAGCTTCCTATACTATAGCGTATTGTTGGTAACAAAACCTATAAACTACATCCGCTAAAACTTTAGTTTGCGTCCAAAAATCATACCTTTTATAGCGAACAAAAGAAATAAAATAGTTTTTATTCAATAATTATTTTTTATCATATTCAAACGATTACTTACCAAGCTAGATAGCCAAATAATACAGACACGCTTAATCAAAATCAGGACTAGTAACTTGATACTTAAAGTTTTATTTTCTAACCCCTAATATAACCATATATTGCCATTGTCGCTAGCGACTTTTCCAGCAGTTTATAAAAAACTTTTAATTCGTTGATGAGGATTCTATTAATACAGTGTATCTCTGTGGGAGTTAAACATAAAAAGCCAAACGATGGTAAAAACAGACATATAAAAAGGTAGTTATAAAAAGGTAGTTATAAAAAGACAGGCATAAAAAAACAGCCCATCATGGACTGTTTTTTATTATCGTAGAAAAAGCTAAAATAAATAGTTAACCTTACTAACAAAAAATACTAAGCACGGTTTTTGTACTTACGAATAGTTTGTAGCTGTGCGACTGATTCGGCCAATGACGCCAAAGCTGCATTAGTTTGTACGGTATCAGATTGGTTGACCAGCATTTGCTCCGCTTTCTTACGTGCTTCAACGATTTTACTTTCGTCAAGATTATGCGCACGCATGGCAGTATCAGCCAATACTGTCACCATCTTAGGTTGTACTTCTAATACACCACCTGATACATAAATCACTTCTTCTGCACCATCTGGGGTTTGCACGCGCATTGCGCCAGGCTTAAGCAAAGTAATAAGCGGTGTGTGACCTGGCAATATACCAATCTCGCCTTCGGTACCACTAGCTATTAACATGCTAATTTCGCCTGAATACAACTCTTCACGAGCACTTACGACGCGACATTGTAATGTTGCCATACTTAATTCCTTACTATCAAAGCGCGATCAAAACTGCGATGCGTTACTTATTAGCAAGTAGGCCTGTTATAGCCTACTTACCTTTAGCGAATGCTTAAATCATTTACGCTGCAGAAGACTTCATTTTTTCTGCTTTAGCAACAACTTCATCGATACCACCAGCCATGTAGAAAGCTTGCTCTGGTAAGCTATCATATTCACCAGCGATGATTGCTTTAAAGCTTGCAATGGTATCGCGTAGTGGTACATATTTACCAGGTGCACCGGTAAATACTTCAGCTACGTGGAATGGCTGTGATAAGAAGCGCTGGATTTTACGAGCACGATAAACGACTAGTTTATCTTCTTCTGACAACTCATCCATACCCAAAATTGCGATGATGTCTTTTAGCTCTTTATAGCGCTGTAGAACTTCCTGAACACCACGAGCAACGTTGTAATGCTCTTCACCGATAACCAATGGATCTAGCTGACGTGAGGTTGAATCTAGTGGATCAACCGCAGGATAGATACCTTGCGACGCGATATCACGGCTTAGTACCACAGTCGCATCTAAGTGAGCAAATGTTGTAGCTGGTGATGGATCCGTCAAGTCATCCGCAGGTACATATACTGCTTGTACAGAAGTAATTGAACCTGATTGCGTAGAAGTAATACGCTCTTGCAGCATACCCATCTCTTCAGCTAGTGTTGGCTGATAACCAACCGCTGATGGCATACGACCTAGCAATGCTGATACTTCAGTACCGGCTAGTGTATAACGGTAGATGTTATCAACGAATAGTAATACGTCACGACCTTTGCCAGTAGCAGGATCTTTGGTATCACGGAAGTATTCAGCCATGGTCAAACCAGACAGTGCAACACGTAAACGGTTACCCGGTGGCTCATTCATCTGACCGTATACCATCGCTACTTTAGATTTACTAAAGTCTTCGGTATTAACAACGCCAGCTTCTTGCATTTCGTGATAGAAATCATTCCCTTCACGCGTACGCTCACCAACACCCGCAAATACTGATAGACCTTCGTGCTTAAGCGCGATGTTGTTGATCAATTCCATCATGTTGACGGTTTTACCAACACCAGCACCACCAAACAAACCAACTTTACCACCTTTAGCAAACGGGCAAAGTAAATCGATTACTTTGATACCAGTCTCTAGCAGCTCAGTACTGTTTGATTGTTCCGCATAGCTTGGCGCTTCGCGATGAATTGACCAGCGCTCATCTGCCGCAACTGGACCTTCTTCATCGATAGGACGACCAAGAACATCCATGATACGACCTAGCGTACCAATACCGACTGGCACAGAAATCGGGCCACCAGTATTAGTAACCGGTAGGTTACGCTTTAGTCCTTCAGTAGAACCCATAGCAATCGTACGTACGATGCCATCACCCAGCTGTTGCTGTACTTCTAAAGTGGTTTCGGTGCCATCAACTAGCAAAGCATCAAAAATCTTAGGTACTTCGTTACGGTTAAACTCAACGTCAAGAACCGCGCCAATAATCTGTACAATACGACCGCTACTCATTGCGTTCTCCTGAAAATTCTGTATATAGTGGGTTTCATAAAGGGTTTCAATTATGAAACAGCAGCAGCACCGCCAACGATTTCCGAGATTTCTCGGGTAATCGCCGCTTGACGCAGCTTGTTATAAACCAACTGTAAATCGTTAATTAGGTCGCCAGCATTATCTGTCGCCGCTTTCATCGCAACCATACGTGAGGACTGCTCAGAGGCAATGTTTTCCATTACCGCTTGATAGACGATCGATTCAATGTAACGTCCAAGCAACTCATCAATCAATGTTTTGATATCAGGCTCGTAGATATAATCCCAGCTCAGTTCTGTTTGAATGCCGCTTTCTTCTTCACCAAACGCACTTTCTGGTAAAGGTACCAACTGATTAATGGTTGGCTTTTGCGTCATCGCATTAACGAACTTATTATAAACCACATAAATGCGATCTATTTTACCGTTAGTATAATCATCAAGCATCGCTTGAACCGGTGCGTTTATCTGCTCAAAAGTAGGTTTGTCACCATAATCAGTCACTGCTGCAGTGACCTTGCCACCAAAGCTTTTAAAGAAGCTGACACCTTTAGAGCCAATCACGGCAAATTCAGCTTGTACAGACTGGTCTTGGTATTGCTGGATACTTTTAGATAAGGCTTTAAATAAATTAATATTTAAACCACCCGCTAGACCACGGTCAGAAGTGATGACAATATAGCCAACTCTATCGACTGGACGGCTTACCATATACGGATGTTTATAATCGGATGAGGCGTGCACCAAATGCGAAATAACCCGGCGCATACTATCAGCATACGGGCGACCCACTTCCATGCGCTCTTGGGCACGGCGCATTTTACTAGCCGCTACCATTTGCATAGCGCGAGTAATTTTCTGGGTGCTTTGAATACTGGTGACTTTGGCACGTATTTCTTTTAAGTTTGCCATAATGATTCCAATATAAGAGGGTTAAAAAGCATTGGCGCATGCAACAATATTTTAATATAAAACAGTGTTCTTATTAACATTAACAATGTAGCATTGCTGCATTTTATCATTGTTTTGATGTTTTAATATCTTGTGGCATGACGCAACCATATACCATTAGTTGTGACTAAAGTGGCGCTGCTGTCTTAATAAAAAGCTTATCAGACAACGCGCCACTCCATAAGCTCTAACACTAAAGCCACAACAAAACTGGCTTAACCCGTTAAATTAATAACTGTGATTTTGTTTAAAAGTCTCTAAAGATGACTTTAAACGACCTGCGATATCATCGTTATAATTCGCAGTGTCATCAATCTCTTTCATTAAGTCGGCTTGCTCATCATGCATATAACGTAAGTAAGCTTCTTCAAAAGAACCGATTTTTTCAACAGGTACGTCTGCTAAGAAGCCTTCGTTTGATGCATAAATAACAGCGGCTTGCTCAGAGATAGACATTGGCTGATATTGCTTTTGCTTCATCAGTTCAGTCACACGCTCACCATGATCAAGCTGTTCGCGCGTTGCGTCATCAAGATCTGATGCAAACTGCGCAAATGCTGCCAATTCACGATATTGAGCCAGTGCGGTACGGATACCACCCGATAGCTTTTTGATAATCTTAGTCTGAGCAGCACCACCAACACGTGATACCGAGATACCAGCGTTCACAGCCGGACGGATACCTGAGTTGAATAGGCTTGATTCTAAGAAAATCTGACCATCAGTAATTGAAATTACGTTAGTCGGTACGAATGCAGATACGTCACCAGCTTGGGTTTCAATGATAGGTAGCGCGGTTAAAGAACCAGTTTTACCAACCACTTCACCATTGGTGAATTTTTCTACGTACGCTGCGTTTACGCGTGATGCACGCTCAAGTAAACGTGAGTGTAAGTAGAATACGTCACCAGGATACGCTTCACGACCTGGCGGACGACGTAATAGTAGTGAGATTTGACGATAAGCAACGGCTTGTTTTGATAAATCATCAAATACAATCAGTGCATCTTCGCCGCGGTCACGGAAGTATTCGCCCATCGTACAACCTGAGTACGGTGCGATATACTGGAGTGCTGCTGGCTCTGACGCTGAAGCGACTACAACAGTCGTATATTCAAGGGCGCCAGTTTGCTCAAGTTTACGTACGACGTTGGCAATGGTAGAGCGTTTCTGACCGATTGCAACATAGACACACTTAATACCAGAGGCTTTCTGGGCAATGATCGCATCGATAGCCATGGCGGTTTTACCCGTCTGACGGTCACCAATGATAAGTTCACGCTGACCACGACCGATTGGAATCATGGTATCAACAGACTTATAACCAGTCATGACTGGTTGATCAACTGACTGACGATCAATAACGCCGGGGGCGATCTTCTCGACTTTGTCGGTCATTTTGGCATTAATAGGACCTTTGCCATCAATAGGGTTACCTAAAGCATCAACAACACGGCCTAGCAACTCAGGACCTACCGGAACTTCAAGGATACGACCAGTACAATAGGCTTTTTGACCTTCTTGTAGTTTTAGGAAGTCACCCAGTACTACTGCGCCAACAGAATCACGCTCTAAGTTAAGCGCCATTCCGTAGACTTCACCTTCAAACTCAATCATTTCGCCGTACATGGCATCTTCAAGACCATGAATCTGCACGATACCGTCAGATACTTTGACAATCGTGCCTTCATTCTTTGCAGTTGCACCCGCATCAAGGTCTTGAATGCGCTGCTTAATCAGATTACTGATTTCCGCTGGATTCAATTGTTGCATTGCCTTGTTTCCTTTAATTTATGATAACCCGCCACTGACGTAAATGCTCTTATATCACGCATGCTTGATAAGCTACGTTGACGATTGGCATTAGGCCGTTAGCTGTGTTTTTAACTGTTGTAACTTGCCGCGCATCGAATCATCAATGACTTTGTCACCGACTTTGATCGTAACGCCTGCCAAGAGACTTGGGTCCACCGATTCATGAATCACTACGCTCGCATTTAGCGAAGTAGCAAGACGCGCTTGCAGCGTATCACGCTGTGCATCGGTTAATGGATAAGCAGAGGTCACATAAGCGTCAAGCTGCTTTAAGCTTATTGCCTTGTGACGGCGATAATGCTCATAAACTTCAGGAAGCAGCGCCAGACGCTCTTGCTCTGATAACTGTTTAACGAAGTTACTAAGTGCTACTGATACTTTTGGATAGCTGGCGTTGCTGTCATGACGAGCCCCTTGGGTCTCACCTAATAACTGCTTAAAAGCAGAATCACTAGCGCTAGCTACTTCTGTATCATAAAGATCGACCAAAGCAGCTGACTTATGCTCAGCAGAAACAGCTGGATTGTCTAGCCAAGTACTGAACGACTTGTCGTTGACAACGGTAGCCGCAACAAACAAGAAGTTTTCCCAGTCATTTACTGCCCCGTTTTCATTGGCATAGTCAAAAGCGGCTTTAGCGTACGGTCGTGCTAAGGTTGATAAGTCAGCCATGTTATCCTCACAATTACAGCTTAGCCGCCAGCTGATTTAACATACTGGCATGTTTTTGCACATCGACTGTGTCTTGCAAAATCTTCTCAGCACCAAGGACAGCCAGTTCAGCTACTTGGGCACGTAATGACTCACGCGCTTGATTGATTTCTTGGTCGATTGCCGCTTGTGCTTGTTGGCGAATGCGCTCGCCTTCCGCTTGGGCTTGCGTTTTAGCATCTTCAACAAGTTGATTGGCGCTTTTGTTCGCTTGCTCAATTAACGCAGCAGCTTTGGTCTTAGCCAGATTAAGCTCCTGCTGTACATCTTGCTCCGCGGTCGCCAAATCTGCTTTTGCTTTTTCAGCAGCATTTAAGCCTTCAGCAATTTTACGCTGACGGTCATTAATAGCGCCGATAAGTGGTGGCCACACGAATTTCATGCAGAACATCACAAAGATTGCAAAAGCAATGGCTTGACCGATGAGGGTAGAATTGATATTCACGTGATCACCTCTTTGTTAATGAAAAACCAGTTTCATTGATCATATTTGATAGCCAAACTTTGGCTATGGTTAACATGCAAGCTTTGACTACCAAACATTTACAACTGAGCTTTCTGATTAACCTGCTAGAGGGTTAGCGAACAACAATAGCATAGCAATACCAACACCGATCATCGGAATAGCATCAAGAAGACCTGCTACGATGAACATACGAGTTTGCAACTGTGAACCAAGTTCTGGCTGACGCGCAACACCTTCTAGGAATTTACCACCTAGAATAGCAAAACCAATACCTGTACCTAGTGCACCTAAACCGATAAGTAGTGCTACTGCGATAACTGTGTAACCACCTAATACTGGATCCATGGATGTATCCTCATTTACCTATTGAATGTCTAATTAATGTTCAGTTGATGATGCAAGTGACATATAAACTATCGTCAGCATCATAAATACGAACGCTTGGAGGGTAATAATTAAGATGTGGAAAATAGCCCACGGTACTGACAACGCCCACTGAATCCAAAATGGCATTAGGGCAATCAGTATGAAAATCAACTCACCAGCATACATGTTACCGAATAGTCGTAAACCTAAAGAGATAGGCTTGGCTATCAGAGTAACAAACTCTAAGATAAAGTTGATGGGTATTAAAATAATTTGTACGATAGGGTTTTTGGCACTAAACGGATGCAATGTTAGCTCGCCAACAAAGCCGCCCAAACCTTTTTCTTTGATACTATAAAATAGAATCAGCGCAAAGACAGAGAATGACATGCCAAGCGTGATATTAGGATCAGTGGTTGGAACAATCTTAAAGAATACATGATGCGGATCATGTCCCATCAATGCGCCGACTTGTCCAGCGAGCATAGGGATGAAGTCAACGGGTAATAAATCCATCAAGTTCATTAAGAATATCCACACAAAGATAGTCAACGCCAAAGGCGCGATCAGCTTTGAGGTACCACTATAAGAGTCGCGCACGTTGTTATCAACGAACTCAACGATCATCTCAACCGCAGTTTGCAGCTTACCCGGCACGCCTGAAGTGACTTTTCTAGCGACCATCCAAAAGATGGCGCAGAAAACAATACCGAGACCAATTGACCAAAGCATAGAATCAAGGTGGATCGCTTTAAAGCCCATTAATCCTGCTTCTTCGGCAGTATAGGCAACTTTCCAACCTTCGCCCGGCAGATAGCCGTACGTCCAGTTCGTTAAGTGATGAGAGATATAGTCTGTGGTTGTTTGCTCGCCTGCCATAATATAAGCTTCTTATTAGTCAACGATTTACTCAACTACCAAAAAATACGGTTGCTATCTGATGAGTTCTCTAGCGCTTCTTATATCGGCATTACTTAAATGCAGATATAAGAAGCGACGCTAAAGCACCTCTGTAAGCAATAACATCCAACCCATAGTTCTGTTACTTATGCTAAATTTGCTAGCTGATGATAAATTTTAGCTATCAAAAAAGGGCTTATCATTATTCATTAATGGCCCTTTAATGTATGCGGTAAAATATCATCTATTGTTTGCTTCGCCCGTTTTGTCACGATAAACGCTTAATACAGCGATCGTAAGCAAGATATTTAGCCGCCTATATTAATGCAGCGTTGTATTAGTGTAAAGTCAATTATGACTTTTTTATCTACTGTATGAATAAGTTAGCTATGAATCGCCTTAAACCACACAGCTTTGCATCGATAATTAAATTGTAAGCATTTAATTATCAAGGGTAATAAACGCTCCCCTACCCGCAAATAACTGCGTATATCTTTATATCGAAAATTTATATCACAATTATCACTGCTATTTTAAGGTAATGATTATACTGCAACTTGCTAAAACCAGTCATAGAGAAGTTGGACAGCAGGGTGACGAGCTCAGTGCACTCAATGGGGCAACTATAAAATAGCTATCCTCTATCTACACTAGCGTATATGCCACAACATCCAACTGTGACTAATTTGCATTACCATAAAACCGATGAACAGCGCAGGCGCCGATAGGGGTTGTACGGTAATAAAAATTAGTGCGAAACCAAACACGGTCAACAGCCATTTAGCCATCTGACCCCGATAAAGCTGGCTCACAATATGTAAGCGCGCGCGATAACCGGTATACCAAAAGATAAAAAAAGCAAAAACTGCTTGGGTGGCAAAACTCAGCAAGGCACCAATAGCGGTACTTTTCGCTACGGTAAGCTCACTATGTAGCCATATCGTATCTATCATCCAAGCAATAATAATTAGGATAAATAATATCCATGCTTGGCGCTTGAGATAGATGCCAATTTTATCTTTTTGTGTGCGTTTAGCAGGCTTGGTCATTGATATTCCTATAGCCCTACAACATGGGAATAATGTAGCTCGCTTGCGAAACTTTTATCCGCGAGTAGCTCACCATATAGGCGTTATCTTTCAACCAAAATAAAACGCCCTCATTATAAGGAGCGAGTGCCTTTTAAGCAAGTAAAATATCCCTTTTATCAAGTGTTTGCTGGTTTAGTAGCGAAAATCTCTCTACATAATCCATAAAGCAGAGCTAATACGTCAGCAATCAGCGTTTTTATATTATCAGCTGAGAGCTAGAAGCGATTAATTTAGTATTGTTTTATTTTCAAAGCGTATCTCTTTCACCTGATTCCTCAAACTCTATCCTTCCAATTTGTTTAGCCAAAAACCATTTATAAAAATTATTTATGATATGCATTGACGGATTTGCTCCGCCATTATCTGCCAACCGCTAATAAAGTCTTTACTGTTACTCATATCTTCAGCTTGAACGGTAGCTTGAACGGGTTGTAGCTTGGCGAGCAAACCTTTGGCAGGTTGGCTTGGCGATACCAAACACATTTTCTTGGCTGGGCGTTGCTCATTGAGCCAGCGTAATTGACTGGCTTTTGGTGCGAGATGATGGTCGGTACTTAAGCTACCAATCAGCTGTAATTTGGCACTGCTTTCCATATATTGATAAGCATCATGATAGGCCCAATACGGTAAAGGTTTCTGCGAATTATTTTGGTTGGTCACCGCCACGGCTGTATCCATCCGCTGGGCAAATTTTTGCGCATTGGCATGATAGAGCTTTTTATATTGTGGATTGGCATGACTGTGTATGACAGCAAGCGCACGGGTAATGGCTTTGGCATTATCAGGATCAAGCCAAATATGGGGGTCTAACGTGCCAGCAATGGCTTTACCTTTTACATCGCGCAGTGGATGACGATTAAAAGCATCAAACTTAAATAAAGCAATGGCATTGGGCGCACTATTTAAACTTGCTGCCAAATTATTTTCTAATGGCTCACCGAACCAAACCACAAAGGTGCTGTCTTGAATCGCTTTAATATCACCAGGACTGATACTGCCATGGTGACCCACCTCCCCTGCTTGCAATAATTGCTTGGCAGGTGGCGATCCTGCAGTTACTGCCTGACTTAATAAAAATAGTGGATAGTTACTCACGCTGACCGTTGCTGCTTGCGCATTTATCGCCAAAGAGCCTAGCATCATTACTACAGTTATCAACAAGCGTTGCGGCTGTAATATTAAGCGCCAAAGTTTATTTATAGTCTTTGTAGCATTGTGATAATAGGCAATCATGCGTCGTCAACCCTGTAAAATAGATAACAATAGTAGAAGTTATGGTTCTTATTAATTTCATTATGTTATACTATAACAATATAGAATTACACTTTTATTTTTAATGCTTGTTATTCTATTTAGTTTTAAGCGGTTTCAATCGCATAAAAAATACGATAATGATGCTTAGCAATCCTCAGTATTTGCTTTATTATTTGACGTTATATTATGTCACCTTTAAATACTTATAGAATGAATACCTGCTTTATAATTTAGATTGCTTTTTGGGAGCTTGTGCTATGCCGACCACCTCATCTACCTGTGAGCATGTGCACGATGTGCAAGATTTTACGCCACACAATGTGACTGAGCGTCTAGAGGCAGCAAAAGAGCAGTCTCGTATACGCGGTGTGCGCTTTACGCCCTTGCGGCAACAGGTTTATATGCTGATATTACAAGCCAACAAACCAGTTGGCGCTTATGACTTAATCACCCAATTACAGCAAATGCGTCTATTAAACAACGATAATGACACTGATGGCGCAAAGAATGTCGCGCCGCCGACGGTGTATCGCAGTTTAGAATTTTTATTAAGCGAAGGTTTGATTCATCAACTGACCTCTATTAATGCTTATGTTCCTTGCTGTCATCCGCGCGCGCAGCATACGGCAGCGTTCTTAATCTGTGAGCAGTGCCAGCGCGTACAAGAATGTAGCAGCTTACCCGTGCAAGAGATGATGAGCTTTGCTGAGCAAGATATTGGCTTTACCGTTGCTCGTAGTGTGATTGAGCTGAGCGGTCGGTGCCAAGCGTGTCAGTAAAACAGCAGCCGTTTTATTAATATGACTGCTTGGCACTTGAGACTTAGCTTTGCATAGTTGCCTCTTGTCATTATTTATTACCAAATTTATTACCAAGCTAACAGTTGTCAGCCTATGAGCCTGTCTACCTCACCATCTAATCAATCCTCAACTGCTAATATGAGTGGTCACACGATGAATCATGCCAGCAAGTTGCTGAGCTTAAATAATATCAGCTACCATATTGGGCAACAACGCTTACTATCGCATATCAATATCGATATTGCAGTCAATGAAACTGTGAGCCTTATTGGACCTAATGGTGCTGGCAAATCAACGCTCGTGAAGCTAATTTTGGGGCTAATTAACCCTACGGAAGGTCAAATTAGCACTTATGAACCATTGAAGCTTGGCTATGTACCGCAGCGCTTTGCCGTACCGCCAATTTTGCCGTTACGCGTATGCGATTTATTAGCGCAAGCAGACAAAAAGCGCTTAACGGCTGAGCAACGTCAGTTTATATTTGATAATTTGTCATTAAGCCATTTGCTCTCACGGCAGATGCTGCATCTGTCGGGCGGTGAGACCCAGCGAGTATTGTTGGCGCGGGCATTATTAGACAAACCCAATTTATTGATTTTAGATGAGCCGATGCAAGGGCTTGACCCTGATACTGAAGTGTGGCTTTATCAGTTTATTGATGAATTACCAGAATTTTTGCAGTGCGCCATGCTAGTGGTGTCGCACGATTTGCATTGGGTGATGAAAGGCAGTCGACGGGTAATTTGTCTGAATAAGCATATCTGCTGTGAAGGTCAGCCAAGCGAGCTTGCGATTAGCAGTGAATTCCAAAAGCTGTTTGGACATCATTACGAGCAGCCATACGTCCATCAGCCACACGCCTGTGAACATCATGCACCAAGCGAAATATGATAGAAAACAGAAAACCTAGCTAATTAAGACAAAAAAATGCCTTGTGGCCCTTTTTATAAAAATTTTATGGATACTTATTATGACTGCTTGGTTAGCCATCATTGCACCTGCTTGGATTGCTGGCAGTATTTTAGCGCTGCTCTCTGCACCCTTAGGGTGTCTAGTATTGTGGCGACGCATGGCTTTTTTTGCCGATGCTTTGGCGCATGGGACATTGCTAGGGGTCGCACTGGCGGTATGGTGGCAGTTGCCAATGGGCATTGGCATTGCGCTGGTCAGCGTTATGGTGGTACTAGGGTTGGTACTCATCGATGATGAGCGTTTGCCAGTCGATGCAGTGTTGGCAGTGGTTGCGGTATCGCTACTTTGTTTAGGGTTATTGACTTTAACCCAACTTACCGATCAGCAAGCCAATGTATTAGGCTTTTTATTTGGTAATCTACTTGAGCTTGATTGGGCTGACTTGCCATTGATTGCTGCTAGCACACTGGTGGGATTGGGATTACTGATTTATATATGGCCAGCGCAAATAAAGCTCGCTACTCATGAAGCGTTAGCGCGTATTCAAGGCATTAACCCAACGCGGCAACGATTGTTTTTCATGGGCGTATTGGCAGGGTTTTGTGCGATTGCCTTGCAAGCGGTTGGTAGCTTATTAATTAGCGGCCTATTGGTATTGCCAGCTCTCACTGCGCGCCTATACTCAGCATCGCCAAAACAAATGGTGATTATAGCGCTGATCACCGCTCAACTTGGCGTGACACTAGGTGTTTGGGGCAGTATTTGGCTAGATATTCAAACTGGACTTTCTATCGTATTGATTTTAGCCATGCTATTTTTCGCCGCCTTGATTGTCTCAAAACTCATATCAGCAAAGTCAATAATGGCAAAATTTTGGTCGCCACGTCGTTAGGTCATTGTATCGTCATAGCATTAGATTAGAATAGTTTGTTGCTGTCATACAGTTGATTTACTTTAAAAAAACACAGTGCCGCTAGGATAGATTTTTCGAAGCTTTTTTCAAAGCTTATTCAAATGCGAAACACAAAGTAGATGATGAAAAGTTATACCAATAACATGTGATTAGTCGCGTTCTGACAGCGTTCCGACTTTACTGTGCTTTGATTGTATTTTAAGTATGAATTTTGATTTTGAACAGTCTATAGCTATTATAGCAGCGGCACTAATCGACACGGCAAAGATATTTTCTATCTTTTATAAAATTTTATTTCATCAAAATTGCTAAAGCTTTCAGAGGCATTATGTTGTAAACTTTCCCTAATACTATCAACACTATAGTTAAATACGTCTACCACCAAACGAGCGGTGTATAAACAAGCTTTATATAGGATTGGATGATCGCTTTTGATGATTGCTCTTATAGTATAAAGCTTCATTTTATTAACATGAGACATAAATACCAGACAAGTAATAGTCGCTCATTTATCGCTACTCGTTTAATCGTATTACCTTATAAAAATGTTCATTGATTCGATGAGGGACTGAATCCAATGCTAAGCTATCCTGCCAGTACCATCAGCACGCCAGATGGACAGGTCAACGTTTTACAAATAACTGATTTGCATTTATCATCGCCTATGCCTGCTGCTGAAAACAGTAGTGAGGTGTCTGTTTGTCAATACAGTTTTGAAGCGATTGTCAAACAAGCATTAAGCAAAGAGCTTCGCTGTGATTTGATCCTTGTGACGGGCGACTTGGTCAATAAAGTGCAGTCAGCTATTTATGATCTTATCTTTGAGGTATTGCAGGAAACCGGTATTCCTTTTGCCTGTATTGCAGGCAATCATGACGTAACTGATGAGATTGGTGAAGATTTACCATTTTTCCAGCGAGAACTCATTGCTAGGCCTACTGACTCACGTTTGCTGAGTCGGCATATTATTGAAACCGACCATTGGCAGCTACTTTTATTAGACTCCTCCATTACAGGCAAGGTAGAAGGTGAGGTTACGCCGACCGACATTGATTGGGTATTTAAGCAGCTAGATTCTTGTGATAAGCCAGCGCTCATTGCTCTACACCATCACGTGTTACCGGTAGATTCTGCGTGGATTGATAGCCATATGGCTAAGAATGCAGATAATTTTTGGCAGCATATCTCAGCGTTTGAGCATTTAAAAGTAGTCATTCATGGACATACTCACCAAGACCAAATGCGCCACTATCAAGGGGTCACCGTTTATAGCACGCCCTCTACCTGCTATCAATTCAAGCCTTTTGAGGATAATTTTGCTTACGATAAAAACGCGCGCCCAGGATATCGTTGGTTGCAATTAGCCAACAATGGAAAGGTTGCAAGCTGGGTTGAAAGACTAGATACTTGACGACCAGTTTTATTGGCTAGGATTTGTCTATCGCTTGACTACCCTTTGTCTATAATAGGGCATATAAAAATGGGGCATCTGTATTTTATAGCGCTAGCTGATTTTGCTTGATTCAATATGAAATGGCTGGCACAGTACAGGTCTATATCTATCTTAACAATCGCTTTCTCGCTTTTGCCATCAGCGATTTAGAAGCAGCACTATCAACGATGAAATGCCATAAAAATACGTACGGTCTAAGACTTAATTAGGCAAAATTATAATAGCTAGGATGGCTACATTGACCACAATCTAAGTTTTCGCAGTCCGTGATTTGTTATTTTATTTAAGTACGACCATTTAAATAAAAATATTTATGACAATATACTTGACCATTGATATGCCGAAATCGGCATATCGAGATAACCATCTTAATTAGATCAACTGTGTTACTAAGTGGTAAAACGTTTTATAAAGGGACCATTTATAGCGTTTGGTAAATTGATAACGTCTTGTCTGTCGACAGGTCGTTTTATTGGATTAATTTGAAAAAGTAGGATACCCATATGAGCACCCTGACCACGAATCCAAGTGATGTTAAGTTTACGCCTTATGCACCTGCCAAAGACGAAGAATATATGTCTGATGAGCAGTTAGCGCATTTTAAGGCTATGTTATTAGACTGGAAGCATCAGCTTATTGGTGAAGCTGATCGCACCAAGACTTATATCCAAGATGAATCGAGCGCCATGCCAGATATTAATGATCGCGCCACTCAAGAAGAAGAGTTTGCTCTGACTTTGCGTACGCGTGATCGTGAGCGCAAACTCATTCGCAAAATCGACAAGTCTATTTCAGAAATCGAAAATGACGATTATGGTTTTTGCGAGACCTGTGGCGTAGAGATTGGCCTGCGTCGTCTCGAAGCACGCCCAACGGCGACTCAGTGCATCGACTGCAAAACCTTGTCTGAGATCAAAGAACGCCAAAATCAAGGTCATACCTAAACGCGCGCTTACACTAGCTATCAGTAAAACCATAATAAACACGAGCGACCATATATTGGTCGCTCGTTGCGTTTTATAATGGCAATTTCTCATGCCCTTTTATGCTTGTTGACGAGTTACCAACAAAATAGAGCTATTTGATAAATATCTTTTTATCATCATTTTCTTTATTCTATCTATATATCCCTTGGTTCAATAACTGGCTATTCCAAAAACGTCTAACCTCTCTAGATTAAAAACCCTATGCCAAACATCTCTTTGCCAAATACTTCTTTACCAATTAATAAACCTCTACCACAGCCTATCGGTCGTTTTGCGCCTTCACCCACAGGTGAGTTACATCTTGGTTCGTTAACGACAGCGCTTGCCAGCTTTTGTCACATCAAATCTATCGGTGGTAAATGGTTATTACGTATGGAAGACACCGATACGGAACGCTGTGATAGACAATTTACTGAGCAGATTCTTATCGACTTAGAGATGCTTGGGCTAAACTGGGATGGTGATGTTATTTATCAATCTGAGCGCATTGATATTTATAATGATTATGTCTCTTCAGTGCTGCACCCGCTGACTTATGGCTGCCAATGTTCACGTAAGAGCTTGGAACACTACTGGACGCAGCAAGAAGAACAGCACGCAACAGTTATGAACACGGAATTCTTAACAACTGAGTTGCCCTCTATGAAGTCCTGCCAAGTACAACCCAATAGACAGCGCTATCCACGATTCTGTGTTAATGCTGATCTGAGTCATGAACAACATAAGCTACGAATACAGTTACCAGACTATAGCATTGGCTTTAAGGATGGCATTCAAGGCGTACAGTGGGATAATCCACAGCAGACTTTAGGGGATATGGTGGTTCGTCGCCAAGATGGTATGATTAATTATATTTTGGCCGCCAGCCTTGATGATGGCTTACAACAAGTAACCCATATCATGCGCGGTTTGGATATTTTACCAATGACCACGGCTCAAATTAGTATCATGCATGCCGCGCGCTTGCCTGCTATCGAGCATTGGTATCATTTACCGTTGATATGCAATCCTGACGGTCAAAAGCTATCTAAGCAGAATCTTGCCCAGCCTATTGATACGCGTGATCCAAGTAAGCTGATTGCTCATGCTTTACAACTATTACAGCAGCCTGCGGTCGATCATGACACGCCAGTACTCATGCTCAATCAAGCGATTGCACAATGGGATAACGTACCATTACAGGGTATACAATCGTTAAATATGCCTAACATTTAATAAAAAAAGCGCCGCTGCTGCGACGCTTTAATATATTTACTGATTATCAGTTTATGATCAAAATGCTCAAATAGTTTAGTAATAACGACACTGGCTTTTTTCGATCTCAGGGCTTTCTTTGTAAATCTTTAGCAGCACCGCCACCATCACTAAGCTAATCAACATCGATGAACCACCGTAACTAAAGAAAGGCATCGTCAGACCTTTGGTCGGAATCGCACCCATATTCATCGCGGCATTAATAATTGTCTGCGCAATAAACACCACAGCGATACCAAAGGCGGTATAGCTCATGCGCATCTGCCGACGTTTTAGCGCATTATAGCTGATACGCATTGCACTACCGATAATCAACGCCTCAAGCACTAATATCATCGTAACGCCAACAAAGCCCAACTCTTCACCCGTAATCGCTAATAAGAAATCCGTATGCGCCTCTGGTAAATGCGATAATTTTTGTACGCTTTCACCATAACCGACACCAGTAAACTGCCCACGACCAAAGGCAATCAAGCTACGTGCCAGCTGATAATCCGTATCTTGGACATCATCGAAAGGATCCAAAAACGACATCACCCGCACCAATCGGTATTGTACGGTCGCGACCATTAACACCGCCCCACCGACGGCGACCGCACCCAAGGCTATAAATTGCTTGTAGGGTGCACCAGCAATATAGAAGATAGCAAAAACCATTCCAATGATAACCACAAAGGAGCCAAAATCTGGCTGCGCTAACAGCAGTACAGTTATCAGCCCGACCACTAGGGCAATCCTCAAAAAGCCATCCCAACCATTACGAACCTCAAATGAGCGCCGTACCACAAAGTCTGAGACAAACACAATCATCACCAGCTTTGCCAACTCTGCTACCTGAAAGTTAAAACCTCCCAAGCTTAGCCAGCGCTTAGAGCCATTAATGGGCGTACTAAATAAGGTGGCAACCAGCAATGCCCCGGTGATGGCCAATAGCATAAACTGAGTTTCAGTTTTATATAAATTCTTTAGGGACACAACACGATAAGCAATACCTGCGACAGCCAGCCCAATACTCATGTAGAGTAGCTGATTATTGAAGAAATGCAGTTCTGTCATGCCGCGACTGAGCGCAAAAGGAATAGAAGCCGAAGCAACCATCAATAGACTCAGCACCAACATACAGCCGACGCTCGATAATAAAATGGCGCGCGCTGATGGCATAGAAAGAATACCATCTGAACCGGTAGCTTGCTGAGATTGAGAAGATGAACGAAAAATAGAAGAGAGCGCCATAATTTTATATACACTAGCAAACGAAAAAACACGGCGTCTATAGAAACGCCACCGTTTAAAAAATATGAAATAGATTTTATTAAATAACTAACAGTTCAGTATCGACAAATAACACTTTATTCAGTGCTCATAAGCTCACTGGCTGCATTTGTCACAGCCTTCACTGCTTATGTTTGACAGTAGCAGCAATTTATAAGCAAAACAATCATTTATCAAAAAAATGCAGATCGTTGTTACGGTTATAAATTGCGCGTCACATGATGTTGTCATACAGCCTTTTATGATATGACACCTTATATCATCTTACAACACCGCGTCTGATTGTCTGACAAGCTGACTAAAGTGCTCGCCACGATCGACAAATCCACTAAATTGATCAAAGCTGGCACAAGCGGGTGACAATAACACAGCTTGTACTTGCGATAAACTACTTGCAGTCACTTGCTCAATTGTTGCAAAAGCGCCTTCTAATGTCTGGCATTGATGTAGTGTCACATCGTCACTGAGGCCAGCTGCCCGTAAATGCTGCTCAATCTGCCGACTATCCTCACCAATAAAGAGTAATTGACTGACGTATTGATTAATAAAAGGAGCCAATTCGCCAAATTGCTGACCTTTACCTTGACCACCTAAGATTAATAACAGCTTACCGTCTTTTAGGGCATAGACCGCACCTAACCCTTCGACAGCCGCCATGGTTGAGCCAATATTGGTGCCTTTAGAATCATTAAAGTAATCAACACCAGCGACCGTAGCGACGTATTGACAGCGATGCTCAAGCCCTGCGAACTGCTGCAAAGTGTTCAGCATGCTCTCAAGCGGTAAACCTGCGAGCTCACCAAGTGCTAAAGCCGCCTGAGCATTAAGCAAATTATGACGACCTTTAATTCGTAGCTTATCCGCCGATAGTAGACGCTCTGTACCTCGTGCGAGGTAAGTCTGCCCTTCAATATCAGTAATAAGACCATACTGACCTTTATCAGGCGCATGAATACCCGTGCTCAATCGCGGTAAATTATCCGACACCAGTGGACGGGTCAAAGCATCTTCACGATTAATGACCACTGACTTAGCCCCTTGAAAGATACGATGCTTAGCTTGATGATAGCCGAGCATATCACCGTGACGGTCTAAGTGATCAGGCGACATATTAAGAACTGTTGCGACCTGCGCCCCTAAGTTTGTCACAGTCTCTAGCTGAAAACTTGATAGTTCAATAACGGCCAGCTCCATCTCGGTATTCGTCAGCAGACTCAGTGCTGGTACGCCGATATTACCGCCAACTCCCACATTGACACCGGCATCCGCCGCCATTTGACCGACCAATGTAGTCACGGTGCTTTTTGCATTAGAGCCAGTAATCGCGATTATCGGTACGGTACAGGCGTCACAAAACAGCTGAATGTCGCTGACTACCGGAATATTCGCCTCTCTGGCCGCGCTAATGGCTTCGTTATCTAGAGAGATGCCAGGACTGATAATAATCCGTGCCGCTTGTTGCAATAAATCGGTATCTATACCACCGAACTGTCTGATTTCAACAGCGGCAGGCAATTTGTCTGCTAAAGTGGGACTAGCCTGATTATCAGTAATAGCGACTCGATAGCCTTGCTCGGCTAAATAATGTGCTACCGATAACCCCGATTGCCCCAAACCGACCACGACTTGCAAGCCATTACCCTTGTGAATCAAGGTTTCCATTACGGTGTTAGCGGTCATATCTTTTCCTTCTGGTGGACGAGCAAAATGCTATCAAGCAAATAAGCACTGTTTAAGCAGGCATGATATAAACTGCCCTTATGTAAAAACGCACTACATATAGTCAGTTCAAAATAAAAAAGATACGATTGTAATAACGTGCTATTGGCTATAAATTTTTCTTGTTTGCTGTTCGCAAGCGTGACAGAGGCTGCAAAAATTTATAGCCAATAGCACTGTATCGTTTTTAAAATAAATCTACTATACCTTCTGAGTGATACGCGGCAGATGGATAGCATCATAGCGGTATCGCTCAGATTTCGGTACTGGTTTTTCAATACACTTGTTTTTCAATGCACTGGTTTTTCAATGCACTGGTTTTTCAAAACGTTGTGCTATTATGCGCCTGTTTTTATATTGAGTGGCTAATGCTATAATAGCTGGCCTAACAATAACCGCTAATTTGACTGATAATTTAAATCAGCCTTCAATCTAGCATTTTAGTTTAGCATGTTGTCACCCTTATCATGCTATTGTCATCTTTCTTTAGCAACGATTCATATGGTGATAATGGTATGACAGGCAACTACTTGCAGATACTTTTGCGCTTTTGTCTGCCAGATTATTTATCTTCTTCTATCGCAGCACATCATTGCGGGCACGTATTCATCATTTTAAATACTTTTTAGATATTTTCATCATAGTTACTATTGATGATTGTATTTGCGATACCGTTATAAATGTCGCTAGCTATCATTACTACTTATCGGTACTACTTATCGGTACTACTGATTTTTTCGTTTTGAATAACCAATAGCTTTTAATAACTAATGATAACTGTGCCAAGTAGCATTAAAAAATAACCGAGAGCGCTTATCATCGCAACGCAATCATTCTATCACTGAATAATGATTGCTTTTTTTGTCTCTAACCCTATGCAGTTTACTTATGACATCTTTTTTTGGTAGTTTGCGTGAAGAGTGGTTTTCCAATATTCGTGGCGATACATTATCAGGCTTGGTGGTGGCACTGGCTTTGATTCCAGAAGCGATTGCCTTTTCTATCATCGCCGGTGTCGACCCAAAAGTAGGACTGTATGCCTCATTTTGTATCGCCGTTGTGATCAGTTTTGTCGGTGGACGTCCGGGAATGATTTCGGCTGCGACCGGAGCGATGGCACTGGTTATGGTTGATTTGGTCGCCGAGCATGGTCTGCAGTATTTGCTTGCGGCCACCTTATTGTGTGGTGGCATTCAAATCGTTATGGGAATCTTAAAACTCGGTAATTTAATGCGTTTCGTTTCTCGATCCGTAGTCATTGGTTTTGTCAATGCGCTGGCGATTTTGATATTTGCCGCGCAGATACCAGAGCTTAACCCCATGACTGAGCGTGTCGGTATGACTGTCTATATCATGACTGCCGCAGGTTTGGCGATTATCTATTTATTTCCACTGATTCCTAAAATTGGTCGCGTCATTCCTTCACCACTGGTTTGTATTGTGGGATTGACTGCGGTAGCCATGTATATGAATCTTGATATTCGTAACGTGGGTAGCATGGGCGAGCTGCCAGACTCGTTACCGATGTTTTTGTTGCCGGATATTCCGCTTAACTTAAATACTTTGTTTATCATCGCGCCTTATTCCATCGCACTAGCCATTGTAGGTTTATTAGAATCGATGATGACGGCGACCATTGTAGATGAGTTGACCGATACGCCAAGCGATAAAAACCGCGAGTGTCGTGGTCAAGGTATTGCCAACGTGGTCTCAGGATTCTTTGGCGGTATGGCAGGCTGTGCCATGATTGGACAATCGATGATTAACGTCAAGTCTGGTGGGCGTACTCGTTTATCAACGCTCATCGCCGGTGTGGTGCTGCTGATTATGGTGGTATTCTTGAGTGAATGGGTCAGCCTAATACCGATGGCAGCGCTGGTCGCGGTCATGATTATGGTCTCTATCGGTACCTTTAATTGGCAGTCTATTCGTGAATTTAAGACGCATCCAGTGTCATTTAATATCGTTATGCTGGCGACGGTATTAACCACGGTCTTTACCCACAATCTAGCGTACGGCGTCGGTGTTGGTGTGCTGCTATCTGCGTTGGCTTTTGCCAACAAAATCGGTCAATTTTTAACCATATTTAGTGAATATGATGACGATAGCAATACGCGTTACTATTACGTTCAAGGACAAGTATTCTTTGCTTCAACGACACAGTTTTTACAAAGCTTTGATACTAAAGAAGCATTAGACAGCGTGCACATCGATGTCAGCCAAGCGCACTTTTGGGATATCAGTGCGGTTGATACTTTGGACAAATTAGTCATACGTTTGCAGCGCGAAGGTATCGATGTCAAAGTAGTCGGACTCAATAGCGCCAGCCGTACCCTTATTGACCGTTTTTCTATTCATGATCGCCGCGATATTGGGCTACTGGATTAAGAAACGCTGCATTTTGTTATCAAGCTGATATAAACGCCTTGTTTATTGATCAGCAGTTATATTGGTATATAAAATCAGGTCTGATGGTTAAGACAAACGCTTTAACTGTCATCCCTGCATTTTAATTATTGAAATGATGTGATGTCTTTATGAGTAATTTGAAGCCAGATAGCGTGATTGCCTGCTTAGATTGTCCTAATCACGTACAAGCGGTGCTGGATGCGAGTATGTGGGCTTCTATTCGCCTGCAAGCGCCGATTGGACTGCTACATTCAGTACCAAGCTTACAGCAAAAAGCAGCCGTAGATTATTCAGGTTGCCTCAACATTGATGATGAGAACACCTTATTAGATCAATTCACTGCAAAAGAGTACTCCAGTAATTGCGAGCTAAAAGCACAAGGTAAGCTACTTCTGCATCAAGCCACCACCTACTGTGAACAGCAGCGTCATAAACTTAAAACCTATACACTGCATCGGCACGAGAATCTCAATGAAAGCATTGATTACGTCGACGACAAAGCGCAACTAATCGTTATCGGTCATCACGTCACCTGTAAATCGACATTAAGCCAGCTCATACGCTTAAGTCTCTGCCCCATTTTGGTGACTCACGCACCATTTTTGCCCCCTACTAGCGCTTTATTTGCTTTTGATAATAGCCCAACATCGCATAAACTGCTGAATTGGCTTTGTAAAACACCGCTCGTCCGCGCCTTGACGGTTCATATTGTCATGGTCGGCAAAGAGAATTCTGAAAACTGTGATGCGTTACGTGAAGCTTATGCTCGCCTTAAGCAAGCCGGTATCAAATGTAAAAAAACCTTGCTGGACTGCCGCGATGTCACCGCTGCTTTAAACTACTATCAAAGTGAGAACGATATTGGTCTTCTTATGACCGGTGCTTTTGGTCAACCTCGCTTGCTTGAGCTAATTAAAGGTAGTGACACCAAAAAATTACTTGGTAGTACTACCACCCCGTATTTACTCTTTCCTAGAGCCTAAAACCGAGCTTTTATTTCAATACTGAGACCGAATGCTCACTACTATGAATCCCATTTTTCATAGCGGTGAGCATTCGGTCTTTATCTTTTATACCTATTGTATATCCTATAAGCGTTTATCAAATCATCACATGAAATAAAGGCATCGCTGCCCCAAGCGCTTAAAAAGTTGGTTATAATAAAGTTTTCGTTAACACAACGTTAAAGGTTGATTGCCCTTGTTTATGCAGCTTAAGACGAGCTTATCGTTGCCGTATAAACCATATTCTTTGTCATCACCGTGGTTATTTTTGAGCAAACGTGCCCTATCCTACCTCCCCCTTGAGTAGTTTTGGCACAGTTCTTGAATCACTTACGGTAAGCATGACAATAGGATGCTGCATCAAACTGCACCTATTAACCTGCGACATCACCCATATAAGGATTTTTTTATGAAGCTAATCACTGCGATCTTAAAACCATTTAAGCTCGATGATGTGCGTGAAGCGCTTTCTGACATCGGTGTTAAAGGTGTCACCGTCACCGAGGTAAAAGGTTTCGGTCGTCAAAAAGGTCATACCGAGCTCTATCGCGGCGCCGAGTACGTAGTGGACTTTTTACCTAAAGTAAAAGTCGAAGTGGCGGTTATGGATGAGATGGTTGAGCCGGCTATAGAAGCCATTACTCGCATTGCTAGTACCGGAAAAATCGGTGACGGCAAAATATTTGTGACCAATCTTGAGCAAGTCATTCGTATTCGCACGGGTGAGACAGGTCCTGACGCTATCTAAGTGTAAGACCCACCTATAAACGTTGATTTTAAACATCGATCTATAGGTCATATCGATCACTGTATTGCATATATTCAAGGGGGAATAAACATGCAAAATCAAATCTTCGAGCTCCAGTACGCATTAGATACGTTTTATTTCTTAATGTGTGGGGCGCTAATCATGTGGATGGCAGCTGGCTTCACAATGTTAGAGGCAGGGCTGGTTCGCTCAAAAAATACCGTCGAAATCCTAACCAAAAATATCGCCCTCTTTGCCACCGCCTGTACCATGTATATGATATGTGGTTATGCCATTATGTATGATGGCAATCTATTTTTGAGCGGTATTGCAGGTACTGAAACCTTAGTCGCCGACGCTTTAGCAGCCTCAGCCAAAAATGGCTTTGGTGGCGACTCCGTTTACTCAAAAGCATCCGACTTTTTCTTCCAAGTAGTGTTTGTCGCAACCTGTATGTCCATCGTCTCAGGCGCGGTAGCTGAGCGCATGAAGCTGTGGTCTTTCTTAACTTTTGCCGTGGTAATGACGGGAGTTATTTATCCGTTAGAAGGCAGCTGGACGTGGGGCGGCAAAGATGTCTTTGGTTTATTTAATCTAGGCGACTTAGGATTCTCTGATTTTGCTGGCTCAGGTATCGTACACATGGCAGGGGCAACAGCGGCATTGGCAGGAGTACTGCTATTAGGCGCACGTAAGGGTAAATATGGTCCTAAAGGGGAGATACGTGCCATTCCGGGGGCTAACTTACCATTGGCAGCGCTTGGAACATTAATATTATGGATGGGCTGGTTCGGCTTTAACGGTGGATCGGTTCTAAAACTGGCCGATATCACCAGCGCCAACTCCGTTGCCATCGTGTTTTTGAATACCAATGCTGCTGCCGCTGGTGGAGCGATTGGCGCATTGCTCATCGCACGGCTGATTTTTGGTAAAGCTGATTTGACCATGCTCTTAAATGGTGCATTAGCAGGTTTAGTCGCTATTACTGCAGAACCTTTAACCCCCTCAGCGCTGCAAGCCACACTGTTCGGGATGACAGCGGGCGTTATCGTCGTCCTATCGATTCTTATATTAGACAAAATAAAAATCGATGATCCGGTAGGTGCTATTTCTGTCCATGGCGTGGTAGGCTTATTTGGCATACTAATTGTACCATTGACCAATCCAGCGTCGTCCTTAATAGGTCAAATAGCCGGTGCTGCCACCATTTTTACTTGGGTATTTGTGACTAGTTTAATCGTTTGGAGTCTCATCAAATTGGTAATTGGTCTGCGTATCTCTGAAGAAGAGGAATATCAAGGTGCCGATATTACAGAATGTGGCATGGAAGCCTATCCAGAATTTATAAGATAGGCTATTTATATTTTCGCTTTATTAGCTATCAAAGCAGCTGACATAACTAAAAATCCCGCACGACCTTTCGGTCATGCGGGATTTTTTATGCTTTATTAAGGCTGGCTTTTAACTAACAACCAGACTTAATGAGAATACTACATCAACATCAACTTATTTCTTTTTCCACGTTTGGCTACGTGAGAAAGGTCCTAAGTGACCTTTTAGAGCCAAGTTGCTGCCGCTCAAGTTAGCGGTAAGTTTATAAGTTTTGTTTTTTTCAGGATCAGTGATTTTACCACCACTGTATTTACCATTGCCATCAGCTTTTAGACCAGAGATGATTGTCATGCCCACATGCTTCTGACCTTTCTCTGAAACTGTGCTGATTAGCTTACCCGTTAACACACCATTTGACTCAGTGATTTTAACCACGCCTTTTGGTTTGCCTTCATCATAGGTTTGCCAAGTAGTATTGGCTAATGGGTCAGCGGCGAATGCCATGCTTGCTAAACTGATACCAGCGATGGCTAATGTAGTTTTTGCGAATAATTTCATAAATAGACTCCCTTCAATCAATGATTACTAGAAACATTATGTTTCTGATGTCCTATGCTTATCCTTTGCCGACAATCTTTTATTAGAAGCTAAGCTTTTCTTGAGTAATTTTACATTAATTACCACTAGAAGCATTTAGTTACTGATTAGCTTTTCATAAAAAATATAAACAACATAAGCGATGTCTTGACTCATTATAAGCAATTTTAAGAATTTGCCTAGTAATTTTTTTATAGTTTATTATTTCTATAAAATCAAAAGCATATCAAACAGTTACAGGAACGGATTGTCTATAATTTTATCCGATTGGTCATCTTTTTCTTTTGACTTAATGTCTTTATTACTATAAGGACTTCTATTTTCAAATGCTAGCAGAATTTTACTGGTGAGCTCATGCAACTGCTGTGCTTGTTCATATCCAGCATCATCAAATACCAGATTAATGTCACCATAAATAATAATTTTATCTTCTTGGTTTTCGATCACCAGTTCACCGATTTGCATACTTTGGTGATTATTAGCAAATGGGTCAATCATTTAGTTCTCCTATTCATTAACAATGCATTACCTAATTTTTTAAAACAGTGGGAGTTTAGTTACATTTAAACGACTTATGCCTGCAATTGTGCCATAAGCCATTCAAAGATTGCCAATACAAACAACATCCAAGTGGGCTCTTCTTCAGGTGTTTTGGGCGTATCTAGTGCCTCGCCAGCTTTAAGGGGTAAATTAAAAGCTTGGGATTTGGTTTTTGCATCAAGCACCGGTAAAACATCGATACCAATCTTCGCGGTTAACTCGTCAATACTAATGATTTCTATACGCTCTGACTCGTCATTTGGCGCAAAATAAACGCCTGCTTGATTGCTTGCTGGAATATAAACTGCTTTAAAAAAATGACTGGGCACGAGCACACGTTCAGCCAATTGCTTGGTTTTTTTGTCGGTAAATGCTACTCCAGTGACGGTATAAACCTCACCGTATTGTTGGGTCAAATAACGAGTAGCAGATTCAATATTACGCCAAATATAGCGATTATTACGCGGCGATTGTGGGGCGATATTGGCCAAGCTAAAACTATCGTACTGTTGGCTACGATTGGCCATATCGCCATTGGGTGCTAAATGTCCACGGTCATAACCTGAACCTGAATAATCAGATAATTTGGCACGCATAGATTGCGGTAGACGGCTCTCTTCATGAAAGCTGTCTTCGCGATCGATTTGTTTGGCTTGCTGCAAACGTTTACGAGTCAGATATTCCGCTGACCACAGCGGCGTACGCGATACACCAGAATACATGACGGCAAAACCGTCCATACATAGCGCTTGGGTATTGTTACTGAGCTTAGTATTGGTAAATTCGGGATAGACGCCGCCATAAAATGACTGACTACACTGAATAAAGTCATCAGCATGTGCCGATGATATGCTGAGTAAGGCAGTGATTGCCGTCATTGTTATGCTATTTTTAATACTGGATTTACGTTTAAAAATACTGATCATGCAACTTTCAACCATTTATGCCTACTATTATGTATGCGCTATCCTAGCAGGCGTCCACTAATAAAGAAAGATACAGCGCAAGCCGTGACATTCTAAATGGTATCCGCTATACTGAGGCGTTCAAAAATCAGTGTCGTTCAAAAACAGACTAACAGTCAATTATAGCTATTTTCTGGTGAATAATCTGTTCAGTATTAAATCTAGCAGTATCAAAAACGGTGAAGTGGGTGAGTGGCTGAAACCGCACGCCTGGAAAGTGTGTATGCGTTAATAGCGTATCGAGGGTTCGAATCCCTCCTTCACCGCCAATCTTAGTTATCCTCTGTTTGTCCCGCTTTTCCCTAAACCTCCTTCAAACCCTTTAAATATTAAAGCTTATAACTCATATTGGCTTCATATTTTTTCCTAAACTACTTCTTAGTAATCTCCACGATCCATATATTGTGTGGATTTTTTATTCATAAACATAGTGAATAAAATAATCTAATAGACTTAAAGTATTTGAAAAATCAATAATTTACCGCTCATCCCACCAAAAACGTCATTCATCTGTTGATGATAGGTTTGTTAACATCTCTATGTAACCATGTATTCATTAAGTAACAAACATCATTTAGAAACCTAGAGGTATGACATGCTATTTCAAAAATCACTATTGACTGCTACTTTACTTGCCGCTGCTGTTTCTGCTAATGCTGCTGGTACAGCCAACGGTTCTTTTAAGGTAAACCTAAAAATTGATTCGGTCTGTAGTGCTGAAGTCACTAATGATGCTAATGGCGTTAACTTCGGAACTGTTTTAGCGGGTACTAGTGAAGCAACAGTAGGTATAAAGTCATCTGCTACAGCGGTTGTAGTGAAATGTTCGAAAAATGCTCCTTACATTGTTAATCTAACCCCGCTTTCCAATGCCGGTGCTAATACTACTGGTGCTGGTACAATGGCTGGACCGGGAACTGATACTATTAACTACCAGTTGTATTCAAATGCCGGCGCTACTACTGTTTGGGGTAATACTGGAACTCTAGCTGTGGTAGGTAATGGTGTTTCTGGCACAGGAACTGGCTTGTTGGCTATACCCAATACACATACTGTATATTCTAAATTGACCAGCACAACTGATATTCAGCTAGGTAATTACTCTGACACTGTTAAAGTATCTGTAACTTACTAATCCCTATGTCAAATATCTTGTTACGTCGTGTTGCAACATCTGCTGTTATTTCTGGCTTACTACTAGCTAGTAGTAGCGCGATGGCGAGCGGCCTACAGGTCTCTCCCATCTCACTAAGCCTACAAGCTAAAGAAAACGCCAGTGGCTTAACACTGAGTAATACCGGTAACGATGTGGTACATGCGCAAGTACGTGTTTACCAATGGTCGCAGAATGAGCAAGGCGATCAGCTGACTACATCTCGAGGTTTATTGGTCAGTCCGCCAATGCTTGAGCTAAAACCTGGTGAGCAGCAATTGATTCGTGTGATCCGAGCCAAAGCCCCACCACAAGGGGTTGGTGCTGTAGAAGCTAGCTATCGCTTATCAATAGACGAGCTGCCTATCCAATCCCCGACACAAAAGACTGGCCTGCAATTCGCACTGAGCTATTCTTTACCAGTGTTCATCAAACCAGTTGGCGTTACTGAGACTACGCCACGATTGCAATGGCGCTATAGCGCAAAGACAAATGGCGAGCAGATAGACCTGCACGTTAGCAATAATGGCAATGGCCATGCTCAATTGGCATCGCTTAGCTATATCGATGCTGCTGGTAATGATACTGCTATCCACCAAGGCTTGTTGGGGTATGTGTTACCTGGTGCTAGTATGCACTGGACACTGAAAGTTCCACCGTCAGCCTTAATGACGAGCGGTAAAATCAAGGTAATGATCAATGGTACTCAGACTACGCAAGACATCACGTTGGACAACGCCACTCGCTAAGGCACTTTTGCTGCAGAGTTTGGTCGTTTCTAGCAGCCATGCCATTGCTTTAAATGATGTAGCTTCTGAAAACATTACTGCTACGCAAACCGTAGATACTACTTCTAATAACAAACTCTCTCAGCTTGATCTTAATGAAGAAGCGAGCAACACAAGTGGCTTAGACTTATATCTAGACGTTACCCTTAATGGCGCTAGCGCAGGCTTGACGCATTTTGAGTATCGTGACGATCAGCTTTGGGCAAGTGTCACAGTATTGCAGCAGCTAGGTTTTATAGTGCCTCCCGGTACTACAGATCCTGTACCGCTCAATAGTTTCGCTAATATCCAAGTAGACTATAACGCGCGCATGCAGTCTGTTACTATCGTCGCGCCTTTGAGTACCCTCAATTTAACCACTACCGTATTAAATAATCGCGATAGCCGTCGCACTCAAGCCAGCGCATCGCCTGGGGTATTGTTAAATTACAACCTCTATGGCTCAAGGTCGGATAATAACTCAACCAACTTAAGTGCTTTTACAGAACTCCGCGCCTTTAATGCCAAAGGCGTGTTAAGTTCGACCGCGCTAACCACAGGTAACCGATTTTCTAATAACAATGCTAATGCCAGTGCTAATAACGGAGATGACAACCGAGACTGGGACAGTCGTACAGTACGTCTAGATACCAGTTGGAGTCAATCTTTTCCTGATAAGCTCATGACCGTGCGTGCCGGAGATATTCTCACCGGGGCATTGTCATGGACACGCTCTACACGCTTGGGTGGTCTACAGTTTGGTAGCAATTTTGATTTGCAACCTTATATGACTACTACGCCATTACCTTCATTCTTTGGTTCCGCTACCCTGCCTTCAGCGGTAGAGCTTTATGTCAACGGTCTAAAGCAATATAGTGGTGAGGTGCCGGCTGGCCCGTTTGAGCTAAATACCGCCCCTAGCATCAGCGGTGCAGGTAATGCCCAACTGGTATTAACCGATGCATTAGGACAAAGCTCTACGGTTAACTTCTCTCTATATGATACTCATCGCTTACTGCAGCCTGGTCTGGCTGACTGGTCTATAGAACTCGGCACTGTACGTGAAAACTATGGTATAAAATCCTTCGATTACGGTAGCGATATCGCCGTCAGTGGCACTTTACGTTATGGGGTAAATAACCACTTTACCGCAGAAACCCATGCTGAAGCGACTAAAGGTCTTGCTAATGCAGGCGTTGGCGGGACGTGGGTATTAGGCGGTCCAGGCGGTGTCTTATTTGGCTCATTGGCAGGCAGTGAAAGCCAAGGACAAAGCGGTATGCAATATAGTGGCAGCTATTTATGGAATAACAACCGCTTCAATATCGGTCTTAATACCTTAGGTACCAGCGGCAATTATCGTGATGTGGCCACCCAATATGGATCAACCCCCATACGTCAGAGCAATCAAATTTCAACCGGTTATAGCTCCCAGTCTTTAGGTAGTTTCGGATTAAGTTATAATCAGGTGGACTATGCGGAGGAAGATACCGCGCAATTTGCCAGCGCCTATTGGAGCAAATCTTTTGGTCGACGCCTCAGTATAAATGCCAACTATAACCACGATATTAATGACTCGGCGAATAATAGTGCTTCCATTGGTGCCTCGTTTTCACTAGACCGTAATATCTCGTTTAATAGTAGTGTCCAGCATACCGACGATCGCAATGATTTTGTCGCTGATGTTTCACAATCAGCTTCAGGTGCAGGCGGCTTGGGATGGCGCGCACAGGCGCGGCACAGTATCGATAGCAGCATAGATAATAATAACAACAGTGGTGGATTAGCAGAATTAAATTATCTTGGTCGCTACGGTCAGGTACAAGCAGGTCTCAGTAGTTACGATGGCAATTACTCTACCTTTGCCAGTGGCACAGGCTCGCTAGTTATGATGGGCGGCGGCTTATTTGCCGCACGCCAAATCAATGATGGCTTTGCTGTGGTTTCAACTGATGGCGTTGCAGATGTACCAGTGCTGCTACAAAACAATGTTATTGGTACGACTAACAGTCGTGGCTTATTGCTGATATCGCCGTTGAATGCTTACCAAGATAATAAGATTGGTATCGATCCTATGGACTTACCTGCCGACCTGCGTATAGACAAAGTTGCTCTTGAAGCTACACCTACTGACCGAGCTGGTACTTTAGTCAACTTTAAACTCACTCCAGTACGCTCTGCCTCTATTATTTTAACGGACAGCGAAAATCAGCCGATAGAGATTGGTAGTCAAGTGCGTTTGATTACTAAGAAGGATGCGCCGTCGGCTATCGTCGGCTTTGATGGTGAGGTATATTTAGACACGCTTGATGAGCATAATATATTAGAGGTAAGCACCCCTTCTGGTGATATCTGCACTGTTAACTTTGACTATCAAAAGCAGGGCGATGATATTCCACTCATTGGTCCCTTAGTCTGTCAGAAGGTAAAATAATGAAACTATTTCAATGGCATTTTGGCCTTTATTTAATTCCTTTAGTTTTTTTGTTGCCAATAGGTAATGCACAAGCCGAACTTTCTGTAACATGCCAAGCAGGCATGAACACGCCACCGGGAAGTACAGGTATTGTGAACCTCGGTACGCTTACTAATGCAAACGTCAATAATGCAAACGTTACAGGCACACTGAATTATAGTTGCACTAATAGCGGTGAGACTGCTGGATTTGTATCTGTATGCCTAGCGACTGATGGTGGTCAATATGATAATACTGCCGTAGGCGGGCGTTACATGGAGAGACCTGGAAGTTGGTTTGAGTCTAATGCCAGCCGTCGCCTTAATTTTACTATGACCTTACCTGGAGGGACTCTTTGGAGCACTCGTGGGAGGAATGGCTCAGAATACAACTCTGGCTCACTTGCTATCGGCGCCCAGTCGACTGTAACAGGTAGTGTGCCTATTAATATCTCTATGAAAACAGGGAACAACAGGGCCACACAAGGTGCCTATATCAATGACTTTGGAAATGGCAACCATACTGCATTAACCTTTAAAACCAGTGCTATCTCACCCGCTCCGACTGACTGCACAGCAAGTGCAGGCGACCAAGATACAGTTCGCTTTCCGTTTAAAGTTCAGGCTGCAGTTCTGCCTAGCTGTACAATCACCGCTACCTCCAACGTTAACTTAGGACCTCGATCAGCAAGTGAGACCAATATCACCGGCAGTAATAGTAGTGCAATTACAGTCAATTGTACTAATGGTGGCTCTTACTATATTGGTTTAAAACCTTCTAATAACGATCAAAATGGTGAGGGTGTTATGAGCGGACTTACCACTGGCAATACAGACAAGGTACCTTACCAATTGCGTTCTACCAGCGGTATTGCTGGCAAGGTTTGGGGTAACACGGCCACCTCCACCGCAGTAGGAAATGGCGTGGCGGATTTTGGTACTGGCTCAAACAAAACACATGAAGTGTTTGTTACAGTTCCTAATGCCGACTTTAAACCAGACAACTACTCTGACACCGTAACCATCCATGTGAATTATTGAAATAAGCCTGATAACAATTGATGATAAACATTTTTAAAATTTTCCTCATTCAAATACAGCTAGGCACGGTCACAGGCTTTTATTTCTACCACCATACAGTCCTGACTTAAACCCTATCAAGAAAAAATGGGCTCAGGCAAAGTTTCTACGCCAAGGGTGGATGGAGAATAATCTGCCTAAACTATTTTACGATAAGAGTTGTGTCTATTTTATAAAGACTTAAATATAACGATTAACACCCTGTTTATTTGCAGGGTGTTTTTATTTGTGCTTATCTACTACAGCCCACTATTATTATTAAAAAAGCATAAATGACCAACTTGTAAAAGAGTAACAGCAGTCATCGCTAAAGGTATGTTCAAAGGGGATTTTCGTATTGCTACTATGTATCATCACTATAAACTTAGACGCTTTAAATTAGGGAGTAGCTTTATCATGTAGCGTAGCTTTTTTGCGTTGCTTAGCTTGTCGCGCGCTTTGCTCAATCTCTAATGGCGTCAGACCACTTTTCTTCTCTTTAAGATAATTGAGATAAGCGGGTATATGCGTTCCACCTAAATACTTGTCTAAATATGGCAAAAAGCCAGCGTAATTGCCTTTGAACTTGGCATGATGAAAGTCGTGATAGACCGGACCCTCATAGACTGGCAATAAATGTATCGGGTTCCAAGGTATGTCATAACCGATATGACCATCAGCGCCTTCGACCTGACGTAATATCACCCACATATATACGACATAAATATGCGCCCCAATCAGAATCGGACCAACCAAAGTCAATGTCGCAGTCAGCGAATACTCCACCCAATGCATATAGTTGCCATTGATACCGCAGGTATTATGAATGCGATGATGCACACTGTGGATGTGCTTCAATAACCATTTATTCTCATGCATATATCTATGCATCCAGTAATATAAGAAATCATCTAGCAGCACAAAAAAAACCAGTTGTGCGATGATGAGATACCATACCGGCATCTCACCGCTGTGCACACCCGTCAGCTTCAATAGTGGCCAACTGAGCACTAGTAACGATGCTAAAATCACATTATTGACCACGATACGACCAATGGACGGCAGCAGGAACTTTTGCATCTCGAACGGTTTTTGTTGAATCTTATATTTACGTAGTGGCTTAGGATCTAACCAAGCAACGACCGTCCACGGAATAGCAACCACCAAAAAAGCCGCCATGCTAATGGCTAGCGTTGCCATCGGGAACTGCCAAAACCAAGGGTCATTATAGAACCCTTGCCAATATGAGAACACATCCATATGTCACCTCTTCATAGACTATGCGAACGTTTGATTACCCACCCAGTTTACCCAACTGACTGCTAGCGGCCGCATTTGCAGTCTAAGTATCTTTGCCATGAAACCCTGCACCACCAAAAGCTCACGATTTTCCCCACCTTTGAGTATGGTTTTGACGGCGTCACCGATCTTTAGTTCATCTGCGAACTTTTTAAGCGTGGTCCTTGATCAAAGACCCGAACGTTGCCTCACCAATCAAATAGCTTACTTTATGACTGGGTATTAGCCAGTATGGAGTGGCTTCACTACTCGATGCACAATTTGGGAAATCGGGATTCTTGGATGGACCCGCAATAGTTTTTTCTATGATCATAGAAATGTATTGGTCGGTACTGTCTTCCAATGTATTGCCATTTAAGATGACTTCCATACCGGTATCTTTGGCATAGCGGCGAATCGCCTTAACGCTTGAGTTCATAGGTGCATAAGCATCTACACCCACGCCGTTTTCTGAGGTAACGCGGATACCATCAGGTACTCTAGCGACTAGTGAATGGTTGCCTTCAGTGTGACCTGGCGTGTGTACTAGCGCCAAACCTTTACCTAATTGTAAGCTACTCGTAAAAGTGATGACCTTATCAGGATCAACACCATCAATACCGTTCGGACAGTACCATTCCGCTTGTACTGGTAACAGTCCTTGCACGCTTTGCCACTCTTTTTCGTGTACGAGTAATTTGGCATTAGGGAAATATGCCGGTCTATCTGTCGAGTCGGTAGTCGTACCGAGCCATTGGCGCACATCTTGGGTATGGAGGTGGTCGTAACTGATGTAATCGATATCTTCTGGCTTTAGATTTACCTCTTTGAGCGCTTGCGTGACATCACGGGTAATGGGTGCGACCATATTCTCAAGTGGTGACCAGTTTGGCATTCTATCGGTGAGACGCTTAAAAAACGGTGTTTCGCGATCCGCATCGATATCCGAAGGTGAAAACAATAATGTCTTCAACTCTCCTAAGAGGTCATAATATTGAACGATAAAAATTCGATTAAGGATGTGCAGGTAGGGAAATTTATAGGTGCTTTGGGTATAGACACCACTGTAAGCGTACCACGTTGGATAGGGAACTCTGACCATATCCGCACTTTGATAAAACTGTACGCATGGCTCATCCATGAAGCGCTCTCGAAAGGCGGTCGCTTTTGCTCGTGCCGCTTTTAGGCGTTCTTGTGGTAACGGACTTTGACGAACGTCATCAAAATCATGTAAGGCTTTCATGCCCAACTGTTGTAAACTCATAACACACTTCCTTGTGATAGTTATTTAACGTCCATTACATAATGTTACCAACAATATTTTAGAATTGATAGCACAAAGATAAAATATTGCGTTTACTATTGGCGCTGTCAACTAGCGTACTCTATTCGTATTTTCTAACCGTTTTATAAAAAAGGTTAGGTCGATTACGTATCATATTGGCGCTTTGGCTGGTATCGTACTTGTCGGTCCTGAGCTTGGTTTTGATACCACGCATCACAACGAATAGATGCTTATTATCACTATACTTTTACTTAGATTTAGAGCGCTTTATGTTAAAGACTTTAGTCACGGCAGTACGTGTCGTTTTATCCGTTGTCGGTGTGGCTGTAATCGTTGATTGTATTGCTTTGATGACAGTCGGTAAGGTCAACTTTGGTACGGTCGTGCCGCTTTTGATAGGTGTCATCTTCGTCGCCCATGGTATATTTTGGCACGCTATTCGTCACTTTGTGATTCAAAACCGCTGGCTGACACGACTTTGGTATGCCCTGTGGACGATATTTTTTATCTGGCTTATCAGTTTTGGGGTATTTATTTTCTCATTGCAGCAGCAGATTAAACTTAGCAAGCAACCCACGCCTCAAGTCGCTGCCATCATTGTACTAGGTTCAGGTACGGTCGCAGGCAAGCCCACGCCAACACTTGCCAAGCGCTTAGATACAGCCGCGCCGCTTATCGACTCACAGACAGATGCGCTAGTCATAACCAGTGGTGGCGTTGGTTTTGGGCAAACACATAGTGAAGCCAATATTATGGCAACCTATTTGCATGAGACTTATAACATTGCATTCGAGCATATTTTGCAAGAAGGCAAAAGCGCCAGTACAGCAGAGAATCTTATTTATAGCCAAGCGCTATTAGCAGCAAAAGACGTTTCTATGACGGCGCCCATCGCTATCGTGACCAGTGATTTTCATACCATTCGCGCCGCAGCCATTACTCGTCGCCAAGGCTATCAGCAGCCTATCATGCTGGCCAGCCCTACTCCGCTATCTATTCGCTATAACGCTTGGTTTCGAGAGTATTTTGCCTTTGTCAGCGGTTGGCTATTAGGAGAATACTGAATGCCTGTTTTTTCTGTCATATATCAGACATCTGATATTTTATTGATGAAAATGCTTAGTTCAGAATAAGCCAGCATTACCAATAAGCCACATTTGATTTTAAAATAATAATAAAGGACGGCGTTGTGATATTAGATATCTTATTGACCCTACATTTTATCCTGCTGGTACTGATTTCTTTACGGGTCTTATCTCGTCATGATTTGACCTCGCCTGCGAGATTGGCGTGGATTGTCGTCTTATTCGTTTTGCCTTATTTTGGCGTGCTAATTTATTGGATGTTCGGTGAAGTGCATTTGGGTCGTGACTTTACGCAAAAACGTAAAAAAATTATTGATAGGTTAAATGCTCATAACCCAGCAGTTCTGGGTAACGAGATAACATTAGTAAAGGTGATGAAGCCTGAGTATCAAGCGGCTTTTGCCTACTCTGCAAAAGCCACAGGCTTTCAGACCACCGTAGGTAATAACGCTGAGCTAATGGCGGATGCTACTGAGACCCGCAGACGCATGATTGCCGATTTTGACGCAGCGACCGATCATATCCACGTGCTGTATTATATTTGGCTCGTCGATGGCATGGGGATTGATACGGCTCAAGCACTTATCCGAGCTACAAAGCGTGGCGTCACTTGTCGCGCGATGGTCGATGGCATGGGTTCACGTAAGATGGTAGGCTCAAAGATATGGCAGGAAATGATAGACGCTGGCGTACAAGTCAGTGTGGCACTACCGATTAAGAACATTTTTAAAGTATTGTTTTTTAGTCGTATTGACTTGCGTAATCACCGCAAGATTACCGTGATTGATGGCAAGATTGGCTACTCTGGTAGTCGTAATTGTGCCGATCCTGAGTTTCGCGTAAAACCAAAATATGCACCGTGGGTCGATATTATGCTACGCATCGAAGGGCCCATCGTTGGGCAAAATCAGATGCTGTTTGCGAGTGACTGGCTGATTGAAAACCCCGATACCCCACTCGATAGCTTTTTTTACGATAGCACGCCAAAGCTTAATGGCTTTCCCGCCCAAGTTTTTTCAGATGGTCCGACCCAGCGCCACGGTACCACGCCGCAGTTTTTGGGTACATTGATTAGTCAAGCGCAGCACACGCTGATTATCTCTACGCCCTATTTTGTACCGGATTATTCCCTGGTCAGCATCTTATGCGCAACCGCCTATCGCGGGGTTGATGTCACGATGATTTTCCCTCAAAACAACGACTCCTTTATCGTCGCCGCGACCAGTCATAGTTATTATTGGCAATTGCTTGAAGCAGGCGTAAAAATCTATGAGTATAAGCCAGGATTACTACACGCAAAGACCCTCACGGTCGATGGTGAAGTCAGTTTGATTGGCTCGACCAATTTAGATTTGCGTAGCTTTGATTTGAACTATGAAAACAATATTATCTTTAGCGATACCGCGCTCACGGCTGACATTATGCAGCGCCAGTATCAGTATATCGCTGACTCAGATGAAGTCACGCGTGAGGAAGTCAAAAACTGGCCGCTGTCTTATAGGATTTGGAATAACGTCATTGCTACCATGGGGCCAGTTTTATAAACCATGTTTGATAAGTTACAACTTAATGTAGTCAGTCGTAAATAACAGAAACACAAATATTATAACGCACTACTGGGATTCATTTTTCTTGCTTGCTGTGCCTATGCAGACAGAGGCTGCGAATAATTAATCCCAGCAGTGCTGTATTCTTTTAAAAGTGAATCAAATGTAAGATTAGTCTTATGACACTACTTTTTTTGCAAAATATAGACGATAAATCTTGCTTCGGTTACGAATGATTGTGTCGCAACCGTTGTCATTAACGCTTGTCTTTTTTCACTACGCGCGCGATATGCATAAGGCGTCATGGTCAGTAAGTCAGCTAAATCATCCTCTGATAATGTCAGTTCAGTACTGACGCGACAAGTATTTATCAGCGTAAAATATGGGGCTAATTCCTGCAAAAACTTATCAGAATCATGCTCACGGACGTCATCAAATAAAGCGTCACGCATCGTCGCTAAGTGCCCAACATCTGGCTTAGCAATGATTAAATAACCCTCATCGCTTAACACTTCATTAAATGCTTTTGGCAAGATAGGACTAAAAATACTGCTAATCCCCGTCACACTATGCGCGCGTAATGGTAAATTGGCGGCGCTGGTTACTAGGGGATAAATCGCTGCTGTTTTAGAGCTGTCAGCTATTTTAAAGCCATCATGATGTTTTTGCTGATACCAAAGACGAGCTGCTGCTTTGCTGGCTTTGGCAAGCTCTAGCACGGCAGGCTTACTGATGTCTGCAGCAAGGAGGATATCCACGCCAGTTTGTGCCATTGCCTGCGTATAATAGCCTTCCCCGCAACCAATATCTAACCAATGGACAAGCTCTTTATCTTGCTCAGCTATTGGCTCAGTGACCGACTCATTTTGCGCCAGTAATTCAATCATTTTTTGACAAATAAGCGCCTGTAACGGCTGATAATGCGCCGCATTCAAAAAGCGCTTTCGCGCCTCGATGGACGATTGGCTGTCACCGGGGGCTTTGGATTTTTTTTGTTGGACAGGCAGCAGGTTAACATAACCTTGACGTGCTACATCAAATGGATGAGTTGTTTGCTTCGGGTGCAAGCTACCATCACAGCGCCATGTATCTATTGCGGGCTGTAGTGGTGACTGACAAAGGGGACAAATAAATAAGGACACAAGCATCTCAAAGTCATAACAATATGGCTGACATTTTATCAAAGTTCATGCTCAGTAAGTAATAAAAGGCATGAGAAAAGAGAAGATAACATAGCAAACAAAAAAGCCATCTCAATAAATTGAGATGCTTTTTTAATAACCTACCGTCAATTCACTTTAAAAATAAAACAGTGCTGCTGGGATGAATTTTTCGAAGCCTTTGGAACGCTCAGCGTACAGCAAGCGAGGAAGATTTATACCAGCAGAACGCTATTTTAAATGCATCTTTTTTATGTTGAACTGTCTATCATTAATAAGATTCATGCTGTGTTAACGCAGCTTTAACGTCATCAATCCAAGGATAACAAGGATGATGGCGATAATCCAAAACCTTGCGACCACTTGGGTTTCTTTCCAGCCAATCTCTTCAAAGTGGTGATGCAGTGGTGCCATACGAAAGACACGTTTTTTGCGTAGCTTATACGAACCCACTTGTACTATTACCGACAGTGCTTCGGCGACAAAGAGTCCACCCATAATCGCAAAAGCGATTTCTTGACGGGTCATGACAGCAATCGTACCAAGCATCGCGCCTAGTGACAGCGCACCCACATCACCCATAAATACTTGCGCTGGATGAGCATTGAACCATAAGAAGCCAAGCCCTGCGCCAATCATCGCCCCACAGACAATAATTACCTCAGAGTTATAGGCAATATAAGGCACGTGCAAGTAATCAGCAAAGCGTACGTCACCAGAGACATATGCCATCGCGCCTAAACCTGCTGCGACTAAGACCACCGGTAAAATAGCCAAGCCATCCAAGCCATCGGTCAAGTTGACAGCGTTAGAGGCACCATTAATCACAAAATAAGTAAAGATAATAAAACCAATTCCAAACGGTACGGCCGAAAATGGAATCATCCAATCTTTAAAGATAGGTATTAGCAAATCTTGCATTTCGCGAGTCGTAACAATATCCGGCTGTAACGTCGCGATATAATATAAAGAAATGCCGACGAATAATGCGCCCATGGATAGCCAAAAGTATTTTTTGCGAGCGATTAAGCCTTTGGGGTTTTTATATTTAATTTTGAGCCAATCATCCGCCCAGCCTACCGCGCCAAAAATAATCATCACGATGAGCAAAATCCAAACATAAGGATTATTCAAACGTGCCCAGAGTAAGGTCGACACTCCAATCGCACTTAAAATCAGCACCCCACCCATGGTCGGGGTGCCAGTTTTGAGCAAATGCGATTGCGGACCATCATTACGAATCGCCTGACCATACTTTAGCGCTTTCAAGCGCCGAATGACGCGACCACCAAAAATCATACTAAAGGCAAGGGCGGTTATGACCGCCAGCAACGCGCGCAGCGTCAAAGAAGAAACCGCAGAAAACGGGGTATAATACTGACCAAGCCAGCCAAACAACCAAACTAACACCGCCTACTCCTCTACTAGCGCATTGATAAGTGTTTCCATTTCCATGGAACGAGAGCCTTTGAACAACACAGTACAAGGCTGAGCCTGTTGCGCTTGTAAATACGGCTGTAAATACTGTAATAAACTGTCTTTATCAGTAAACGCATGAGCACTGATATCAGAAATCTCTTGCGCACCTGCTACGGTATAAGGTGCATACTCACCCACACAAAGCAGTACATTGATACCCGTGGTAGCGATAGTCCGACCCAAGCTTTGATGCTCGCTAACTGCCGCCTCGCCCAGTTCAGCAATATCGCCTAACACCATCACTTGCGTGCCGGTTTGCGCCGCTAATACTTTAGCAGCCGCGCGTACTGAATGTGGGTTGGCATTATAGGTGTCATCAATCAAGCGATGCATGCCAAGCAGCTGACTATTCAAGCGTCCTTTAGCAGGACGGGCGTTTTCAAGCCCGATGACAATGTCATTAATGTTAATATTTAACGCATGCGCACAAGCAGCAGCCGCCAAGGCGTTATTGACATTATGCTCACCCGCTAATGGCAAATTGATATCATGAACTTGGTTGCCAATATGTAATTTAAACTCACTGCGTTCAGGCTCAACATCTAAATGGCTGGCGCTGACGTCAGTATTACCAAAACCAATCACATGTGAGGTATGCGTTTCTGCAATACGGCGTAACTGATTGGTAAAGTCGTCTTTATCAGGCACAATCGCAAATTGGCTATCATTCAAGGTATGATAAATCTCTGCTTTAGTTTGACAAATACCGTCACGACTACCAAATTCACCCAAATGCGCGGTGCCAATGTTTAGGATACAAGCCACATCAGGTTGGACAATTTCAGCTGTATAAGCAATCTCACCAATATGATTGGCGCCCAATTCCAAGATGGCATAGCGATGATGATCCGATAACTCAAGTAGCATCATCGGCACACCTAAATCATTATTTAAGTTACCACGGGTAATCAATGTCGGTGCCAATCTACCAAAGATGCTACCCAGCATCTCTTTACACGTCGTCTTACCACTTGAGCCGGTGATGGCAATGACCGTTAAGTCTTTATGCTGCTGACGGCGATAAGATGCCAATTGCCCTAACGCTAAGCGCGTATCACTAACGATTAGCTGTGGGATATTAGTAGTGATGGGACGAGAGACGATAGCGGCTATCGCACCTTGTGCGGCGGCCAACTCAATATAATCGTGACCATCGAAATTGTCGCCCGTTAACGCCAAAAAGATATCACCGGGTTTTATCGTACGGGTATCAGTGGCGATGCGAGTGCTCGTAACGTTATTGCTTGATTCTGCTTGCCCTTCACTTAGCTGCCAATGCCCATCAAGTGCCGCTGTTGCTGTGAGCAGATTATCTACCTGCCAAACATACAGCCCTTGCGACTGAATGGCGTTATCCTTATCGGCTGTCATAGTGATTACCTTATATGATGATTGCTTATTTTTTATAATTGAATATCAAAAACTGTTTAGAAACATTAAAAAAACGGCTTATAACCGCTACTATTTATATGCGTTCAGCTTGCGCTAAGGCATTTTGCAAGACAATCCTGTCATCAAAATCATAACGGACATGATTAATCTCTTGATAGGTCTCATGACCCTTGCCAGCGATGACGACGATATCGTCTACGGCTGCTTGACTGACGGCGTATTCGATCGCTGTTTGGCGCGCAGGCTCAATATGGGTGCGTTGATATTGCTCAGCACTCATCCCTGCTTGCATGTCTTGCAATATCATATTTGGGTCTTCAGTACGCGGATTATCCGCTGTCAAAACAACTTTATCCGCGCCTGCCAGCCCCGCTTGTGCCATCAATGGACGCTTGCCGGCATCGCGGTCACCGCCGCAACCAAATACAGCCCAGAGTTGACCTTTACAATGGGTCTTGAGACTGGCAAGGACCTGACTTAAGGCATCTGGCGTATGCGCATAATCCACGATAAAGCAGCCATCATTAGAGGGTACACGCTGCATACGTCCAACCGCACCTTGTAGCTGCGGTACAACGGTGGCAATGCGCTCGATACATTTATAAATATCGCTACCTTTATTGGCATCAAGTGCTACTGCAGCAGCAATAGCCGCCAGCAAATTCGCCACATTAAAGCGCCCAAGTAATGGGCTGATGATATCTAAATTACCCATTCTCTCATTACCAAAATCTGTACGCAGGCTAATTTCAACCCCTTGTAAGCTTGGCGTGATTTCAGCAGCAACAAAGGTCGCGGTTTTCGACGGCTCTAAACTATAGGTCCAAACCGTTAGATCGCTAGCGTGTGCCGTATCAAGCATAATCTGCGCATACTCGTCATCGATATTAATGATGGCGTGGGTCAAATTTGGAAAGTGCGCTTTATCAAACAGTCTAGCTTTGGCCACCGCGTACTCTGCCATATCCGCATGATAATCTAAGTGATCACGACTCAAGTTGGTATAAATCGCTACCAATACTGGCATGCCTTGCAGACGTTGCTGATCCAGACCGTGTGAGCTGGCTTCTAGTGCTAGTAACTGCGCACCTTCTCTACCCATTTGATATAAAAACTGCTGTACCGCTGACGCATCACCAGTGGTATGGCTGGCTTGAACTAAAGCGCCAAGCTTACCATTACCTGCCGTCCCCATCACCGCACTGCTCATGCCGGTTAATTGGGTTAACTGCGCCACCAATTGACTGATGGTCGTTTTGCCATTGGTACCCGTCACCGCCACCACTGTTGGTAATATCGCGGTTTGCTGATACTGCAAACGTGCCTGCACCAAATCGCCCAAAAAATTACGGATATTAGGTACATATAAAACAGGGCAAGAAGGCGATGCAAGCTGCTGATCAGTGGCAAAAGTATTAGTATCGGTCAGGGGAATATTGGCATGTGGTGGTACATTTGCCTTAGCCAGTAAAGCGATAGGATCGATTTCTGATAGGATAAAAGCCGCATTTTTAGCGGCTTGATAAAGATAGTCACGACTTCTTTGACAGTTTGGTGTTTGGCTTTTTAATAAGACAAATACATCGCTCGGCTCTAATTGACGGCTGTCTAAACGGAACTGCTGAAATGGGATTTCGGCAACCAAACTTATGGAGTTTGATGCAGCTAAATTTGATGAATCCTGATTTGATAATTGATTAATAGGTGCTGTTATCATCGCTGCTAAAGCCTGCTGTAGGCTTTGACTGCCACTGGCTTTTAGCTGTTGCAAGGTGACAGTAGTGCTACTTGGCGATGAGGGTGACAGGGTCATTGGCAAATCCTAAACGGTTAAAACAAATCAAATAGTTAAAAACTGAACATTAAAAAAAGACCGCTACGACTACTGAGCTTCGGTTTTTAACGGTTTATCCAAAGGCACATTATATAAACGCAGCGCCTCTTTCATGACATTATGAAAGACGGGTGCCACTGTTAAACCGGCATAAATCTGACCACGTGGGTCTTCGATTAACATAACACCGACTAGCCGTGGATTCGACGCTGGCGCCATACCAGCAAAGACGTTACGATACTGATCGGTATAATAACCACCCTTCGGATTGATACGGCGTGAAGTACCTGTTTTACCGGCAACGCGATAGCCATCAATGGCCGCACCTTTAGCAGTACCACCATTCTCAGTGACACTTTCCATCATCTGGACGATGGCCATTGCCTGTTCGTGCGCCATAATGCGTTTACTTGGCTGCGCTTTGTCATTTTTAGTCAACGTTAGCGGATGCATCACGCCACCTGCCGCCAGCGCTGAGTAAGCTTGCGCTACCTGTGCCAGCGTCACTTGTATACCATAGCCATAACTGACTGTTGCACGTCTTGAGGTTTCTTTTTCTTTTGGTGTGACCACAAGCCCACTACCTTCACCTGGGAACTGCAGCGGTGTTTTTGTCCCAAAGCCAAACTGCTTTTGCATATTGGTAATGCCATCAGGTGGTAGAGACAAAGCAATCTTGGTCGAGGCGACGTTACTAGATTTCTGTAGTAGCGTTGCCATCGTGATCCGCCCGAGATTGTTATGGTCACGAATCGTATAACCACGGACACGGATAGAGCCAGGATTGGTATCGATCAAGGTAGTGGCCGTATATTTCCCTGAATCTAAAGCGGCAGCAACGGTAAATGGCTTCATGACTGAACCGGGTTCAAAGACATCAAGAAGCGCACGGTTACGCTGATTTTCACCGGTCATCTCATTCAGGTTATTGGAGTTAAATGACGGCCATGTCGATAGCGCCAGTACTTCACCGGTTTGTACATCGACCACCATACCCGTTGACCAGCGCGCTTTTTGCAAACGCCCCGCCTTTTCCAGCTCTTTATAAAGCAAATATTGCAGACGTGAATCAATGGTCAACTTCACATCTTTGCCCGGCACTTCTGGCTCAATCTGTTTAATTTCTTTAAGACTGTTTTGTTTGGCATCTTTGAGTACCAAAACTTTACCATCATCGCCCGCCAGCTCTTTTTCATACTGACGTTCGATACCAGCACGCCCCTCGTAACCACCTTCAGGATCGTTGGCATTTTGCCCCATAAAGCCCAGCAGTTGAGAATTGGGTTGCGGCTGCGGATAATAACGCTGAAAGAAGTTTTTCTCATTGACACCAGGAAAATCAAGCGAGCTGACACTTTGGGCAATCTCCGGCGTCACTTTATTCAATAGTGGCAAATAATGCGAGCCTGCACCCGATGGCAGCGCCGCTTTGACCGCTACTTCATCAGTCACATCGATACTATCGTCGATAGCAGTAACTTTTTTTAGCTCAGTAACTGAAATATTGGCAGCAGCAGCTAGGGTGGTCAAATCCATATTATCCAAGCGCTTCTGCATACGTGCGATAAGCTGCGGACTCTCAGGATTGGTAATAATAATGCGCTTAAGCTCATAATACTCGCGGGCATAATCATGCGGGCTAAAAGATACCGTCGCCAGTGGCGCACTGACGGCTAATGGCAGATCGTTGCGATCCGTAATCATGCCACGATAGGAGCTTTGCGTGCGCACACTGGTGATAAGCTCATTGCCCTTATCTTGATAAAACTGAGTGTTGAGAACTTGAATATAGTAAGCACGACCGATGAGCGCTACTAAAATAATAAGCGCTATTGCCCAAATCAGACGAAAGCGGTTTTTATCCTGCTCAACGCCGCCGCGAGAGGAAGCACCAGACGCTTTACCCAAAAACGCTCTTTTACTTTTCAGGTTTTTAACACTGGTATAAGCACCCTGCTCTTCATTGTTTTTTAGGCGACCAAACAGCTTGGCTTTGCGACTGTCGGATGATTTATTATCAGGTTTACTGCTCGTTTGCCCAGACTTTGCAGCACTAGCACGGCGTAGCGGCTTAGTAACCTTGCCGCTGGCTGATTTTTTGCTGGCATTCTTTGCAGCGGTTTTAGCAGTATTGGCGTTGGGCTTTTTATCACTCATTGTCCTGCCTCCGCTAGCTCAGAATCGGTCGCAGAAACCTCAACGGCTACATCACTCGCCGCACCATTAGCAGTATCATTGGCAACATCAGTTTCAATAATATCTGAATCATTGGCTGCTACGACGTCTGAGGTACTGGCATCAGGGTCAACCAGTGCAACAGCGGTTGCAGCACCCGGCTGGATAATCAGCTTGTCTGTGAGGGTTGGTGAAAACATACCCAACTCAGCAACCGCACGACTGGCAATTTGCGGCGTCGCACTAAAAGTCTGCTGCTCAATAAGCAAGCGCTGATGTTCAACTTGTAGCTTGCGCTCTTGTTTTTTCATGTCTTGCAAGGTCTTATAATCCTGATGATATTGCTGAACGCCTTCGGCCGTTTTAATACCACTCCATACAATAGCAGCCGCTAACAATATTAATATGGCCACATAAATATTTGATAACTTAAATTTACGCACAAATAGCTCGCCAACATCGGCATTGGGTGGCGTGGCGGCGCGGCGGCTTGCAGGTTTGTCAGATATTGCCATGACCATCTCAAAAAAGTGAACTACAACATATAAGAAGCGATAACTGGTTATGAGTTCTGTTGTGAGTTATATAAACCTCAGCACTCATCAGCACCATCAATAAAAGTAAAACAATAAAAGTAAAACCAAGCGATAAAATCAGAACCAAAGCAACTGCCGAGCCTAGCAGATAATGCTTACAGCTTTTTAACAGCCGCGTAATCATTAAGACATTCAGTCATATTTAAACCACATAATTTAATAAGGGTTTTTACGATTGAATATCTGTCACATAGTCAATATCTGTACGAGTTGCCATGCGTAACCATGCACTACGCGAGCGTGGGTTATGGCTTATTTCCGATTTACTTGGACCAACGCGCTTTGGCTTACTAAAGTAACGAGGGCGGTTAGGCGGCATCGGCAAATTCTCATCTTCTGGATATTGCCCTTTACTATGACGCTGCAAAAACTGCTTAATACGGCGATCCTCTAACGAATGAAAGCTAATCACTGCCAGCTGTCCGCCTGCTTTTAAAACCGGAATACTTTGCGCTAAAAATTCATCAACATCACCAAGCTCATTATTGATAAAAATTCGCATAGCTTGAAAGCTTTGTGTCGCTGGATGTTTGCCTTTTTGCCATTTTGGATGCGCAACCTTGATTACTTCAGCCAACGCCAAAGTAGAGTCGTAACTGTCCATCTGCTTAATAGCGCGCGCAATACGGCGGCTATGGCGCTCTTCACCAAAATCATAAAGCACATTGGCTAAGGTTTCATCATCAACTGTCTCAAGCCACTGGGCAACCGACTGCCCGCGACTGGTATCCATGCGCATATCAACCGCACCATCGCGCATAAAACTAAAACCACGGCTACCATCGTCAATTTGCGGTGATGAAATACCCAAATCTGCCATCAAACCATCAACTTGCTTAATTCCCATTGCCGCTAAACTGTCGGTCAATGTCGCAAAACTATCATGCACCACTTTTACGCGGCTATCAGTATTTGCTAATTCGCGAGCAACGGCAATCGCTGTCGGATCTTTATCAAAGACAATCAATGTCGCATCATCGGCTAATTGACTAAGTAGCAAGCGGCTATGACCACCGCGCCCAAAAGTTGCATCGACGTAAATACCACTCATTTTTAAGCTATTTTGGCTTTCACTGCTTTGTTCAACATTGTCTGTTTGCTTTGGTAGCGATTTGACACCCAAAACGGCAGCGACTGTTTCTTGCAGTAGCACCGCATCATGGACAAAACTTAATTGATCAGAGGTTGCTTGTTCTGTTACAGACTCTTGAGCAAGCTGATCAACAGACACATTTTCGGCAACAGACGAATGAACCGCTGACTCAGAGTTATCAGTAGCTGAAGAGGCATTTTCTTTAGAATTTGGCGTATTTTTTGGCTTACTATGCGATATGGACACAAACAACTCAGTAAATGACGGTCATTTTGACCGGTAATAGTAAAAAATCAGATGAAAATAAACAAGTTATGACTTACTTGACATTATTATCGCAAGGATACACGGGTAGTCAAGCGCTAGAGGGGCATTTCGTTAAAAATATTCCCGCGCTCTGTTATACTAGCGCTATATTTTACGCTATTTTTCTACTTTGACCGCTATTGTTTCAGTCGTATTTTCATTCATATTTTAATGGTCATTTCCTCTGACAACCACATTCTGAGATTTCTATGATGCAAACCTCCAGCCATAACCAAAATGCTGCAACCAGCAGTCGTCCTGTTCGTACTCGTATCGCGCCTTCACCGACCGGTTTTCCGCACGTTGGCACCGCTTATATCGCCTTATTTAATTTAGCTTTTGCCAAAGCCCATGGCGGCGAATTTATTTTACGTATCGAAGATACTGACCAAACACGCTCAACCGAGCAGTCTGAAAAAATGATTTTGGATGCGCTGCGTTGGGTTGGTCTTGATTGGGCGGAAGGTCCAGATATCGGTGGACCGCACGCGCCTTATCGTCAGAGCGAGCGTAGTGATATTTACAAAAAACACGCCGAACAGCTAATAGATAGCAATCATGCGTTTCGTTGTTTTTGTACTAGCGAAGAATTGGATACGATGCGCGCTGAGCAAATGGCTAATGGCGAAACCCCTCGTTATGATGGTCGCTGTGCTCATTTAGCTGCTGAGAAAACTGAGCAATTAGTCGCTGAAGGGAAACCGCATGTGATTCGTATGCGCGTGCCAACCGAAGGCGTCTGTCAGGTACAAGATATGCTGCGCGGTACGGTCGAGATTCCTTGGACGCAAGTGGATATGCAAGTGCTACTGAAAACCGACGGTATGCCTACTTATCATCTCGCCAACGTCGTCGATGATCACTTAATGGACATCAGCCATGTATTACGCGGTGAAGAGTGGCTGAACTCTGCTCCGAAACATCAGCTACTTTATGAGTATTTTGGGTGGGAGATGCCAGTACTGTGCCATATGCCATTACTGCGTAACCCAGATAAATCAAAACTATCGAAGCGTAAAAACCCAACGTCTATCACCTACTATCGTGATGCTGGCGTACTACCTGAAGCCTTGCTAAATTACCTTGGACGTATGGGCTACTCAATGCCTGACGAAGCTGAAAAGTTTACCTTGGATGAGATGATTGCCAGCTTTGATATTCAGCGTGTATCACTTGGCGGTCCTATCTTTGATATCGAGAAGCTTAATTGGCTCAATGCAGAATGGCTACGTGCGCTAACCCCTGAAGAGCTAAAGAATAAAATCCTCGATTGGGCAAGTAACAGCGATAAATTAACCGCCATCGCCGCCGCTATTCAGCCACGTATTGAGTTGCTGTCTGATGCGGTTAATTGGAGCGGCTTTTATTTTCAAAATCTACCTGATATCAATGCTGAAAGCTTTACGCATAAATCACTAACGGCTGAGCAAATTGTAGAGATGCTACAACTGGCGCTTTGGCAGTTGGAAACCTTACCAACATGGTCGGAAGAAAATATCTACGCCACGCTAAAAGGTCTTGCAGCTCATCTCGATATTAAAATGCGCGACTTTATGGCACCATTCTTTGTCGCTATCGCTGGTAGCACCTCATCAACGCCAGTCATGAACTCTATGGCGATTATCGGTGCAGATATGACACTGATACGTTTGCGTCATGCAATTGATGTATTGGGCGGCTTGGGTAAAAAGAAATTGAAAAAACTAGAGAAACAAGCAGCAGAGTTACCAGATTTTTTGGCTGGTAATAAGCTATGAAAAACATGTTTAGGCAGTATAACTATAGTTTTACAGAGCAAGAATATAGTCATATTTGGGAAAATTCTTTATTTATTTTTGATACAAACATATTACTAAATTTGTATCGATATCAAGACAGTAGCAGAAATGAATTTATAAAAATATTAGAGAGTCTTGAAGACAGAATATGGATACCTCATCATGTGGCACTCGAGTTCAAACGTAACAGATTAATAACGATTAAAAGTAGGACTAATTTACTTATAGAAGCAAAAGAGGCTATAAGTCAGTCACAGAAAACTTTGATCGCAGAATTAAACAAATTACAAATAAAGAAAAAACATTCACCAATTGATGTTGATAACATTAAAGGGAAGTTTAAGATATTGAGCGACGATTTATCAAAAGAGATTGATAATACTATTAGTCAACAACAGAAAATCGACGAACCCGATCCTCTTGAAGAAAAAATAGATACGATTTTTAATAGTAAAGTTGGTAGTGCAAATTATACTCAAGAAAAAATAGATGCTTTATACAAAAATGCTCAAGCTAAATACAAATTAAAAATATCTCCAGGCTATTTGGACGAAAAGAAGGACGAAGTCTGTGTAGACAATCAAATTGTTTACCAGAAAAAATATGCTGACTATCTTATATGGCAACAGATATTAGACCATGTAAAAGAAAAAGAATTAAAGCATATTATCTTTGTAACGGATGATAACAAGGAAGACTGGTGGTTAGAGGTTGCTGTATCTAATAGTAATTCTCAAACGAAGCATCGACAGCCAAAGCCTGAACTCCTTGATGATATGTACAATCATGCCGAAGTCGAAAACTTTCTAATGTATGACGCAGAATTTTTTCTTAAATACTCTAGAGATTACCTAAGAGCAAGTGTTTCAGAAGAAACTTTACAGGAGGCAGGTGAGACAAGACAGCTATTAAACCAAACTATGAACAATCAATTCCAGCGTAATCAAAAAGCAAACTCATATCTGAAAATGCTTCGGGCAAACATTAAGCTTGAACGCTTTAAAGAAAGTCTTGAATTTGAAAATTATGATAGTTTTTCGTCTAATGATAAACACATAATGCACTGTTCAGAGTGTGATAAAAATAGCATGATTCCTGAAGATAAAAGCGATACTGGCTATCAATGTGTTTATTGTCATAATGAATATAGTGAGCTTTTAGAAAGCGATTGTACAATATGTGGTATCACATGGCCTTATGATGATTTACGAAGAGTTGTATGGACTGATGAAGGAGATATCGAGATAATATGTCCACGATGCAGGAGAGATCCTGATTATGTCAAAGATGACTGACTATGTTTAGGTAAAATTATAGTTATAAAAATAGTTCTATTGAAAAAGAAGTATTATGAATTCGATAATCCAAACTACATGAAAATATCTACTGGATGCTAGTATGACCGCCAAAACCGTCACGATAGAAAGTAAAGATTATGTCTTTAACACATTAAAAGAAGCGCAAAGATACTATAATGCAATCGTAAAAGAGCTATACGACGCCAAGCTAACCCTCACGAGCGGTCAAGACTTTGAAGATTTAAAATGGATATATAGCTCTTATTGCAATTATACCAATCATAATTTAGATAAATTAGGCGATTCTGATATCGTTGGCTTTAAAGGTATCAGTACAGTACAACAAAAAGGTGGGCAATATATCCCCACAGAATGTGGTGCCGTTATTTTTTCAGATGGTACTGAAGAAGAATTCTTTACCGATAAAGCCATTAAAGAGATAGCTAGTCAGCAAAACCCACGCTAATTTGGGCTTATTAAGTAACTAAAACAGCTTTAATCACACTTTTTCGCATATTTATGCATTATTTTTAAAATAGCGGTTGACAAGACTGCTGCACTTACATAAAATACGCACACTCTTAGCGAGGGGCTATAGCTCAGTTGGTAGAGCACTTGCATGGCATGCAAGGGGTCAACGGTTCGACTCCGTTTAGCTCCACCATACTATTTATTGCAAAGCTCAGTTCACTGAAACTTTAACATAAATACTCGCTAGTAGGACGATATCAGCACCTAGGCACAGCTTGCTCTATTATTAATAGATAAGCTCTCTGATATTGTGAAGTTCCGTTGTAACCGCTTGGTTATAACACTCTATGCGTCCCCATCGTCTAGAGGCCTAGGACACCGCCCTTTCACGGCGGTAACGGGGGTTCGAATCCCCCTGGGGACGCCACTATTCGGCGTCACTTATTAGCACTTTTGCTTAGCACCTTTAAGCATTAGGTTAGACTAATAAGCGAACAATAAAAAAGCCCAGTCACCATACGGTGACTGGGCTTTTTTATGTCTAGCGTTTCTTATTACAGTCATTTCAATATGATTTGGATGAAAAGAAGGTGAGTTGAAGTACAGCAAGTAGTAGGCTGAGCAAGTCTGCCACCGTATGCAATTTCTATGAAATTAACGATAGACTAACACTGCACCAGAACTCTAATAGCCACTAATTTATCATCTAAGAAGCTTAGGTATAATAAATCATCGCTTGTCTTTTCACGGATTGAATACATCATATTGTAGACTGTTTTTATATCAGTAGACTCAATGCCAACGATATTATCTGAGACCATCACCTTATTTTCATGAATTTCAAACTGTTCAAGGCTTAAGCTTTTAGGATTAAAATTATTGTCGATCAATAATTCATTATATTTAATATGAAGGCCGTTAGGTATACCAATCACTTGCGTGATAGCGCCCTTATTACCTGTGATATCAACCTCCATATTGCCATACTGATAAAAGGCTTCTTCTCCGCTCTCTTCTTCAGTAAAAAAACCACCACACTCAACGTCTCTAAGTTTCTTAAATTCATCGTCGAATGTGGAGATGCTTTTAATCTGCTCTAGACTGAACGCTTTACCAATCTCAATTAGTCTTGTATTTGCGGCAGAAGATTTCTCAGCTTGTATATCACTGTCATGAGTTGTTATATCACTACTACAAGAACAAATTAAGAAGGACATAGCAAACATTAACGTACACTTATTGATCACATTACGACCCTCTAAATCTAACATCCTAAAATCAACCCTTTTGATTACTCAAACATGATACCCCTTACTCTCATCGTTTATATTTGCATCAAAATCAGCCTTGCTGCTAACGATTATAACAAGAAACAAACTCTCTAATGGCCCAACCCCATTGTCTGTACTCTCCTTGATAATACCCTTCTAGATACACCCAGGGGCGGTCTTTATTATCGTAAATGGTTTCTGTGATATAAACTTCACGGTCATTGCGTAGTTTGTTGATAATCTTACCATTAGGTTTATCACGAATATTTAATGGAGTCCCAGTAGGATCCGTTACTTTACAAACCTGCTCGGCATGCGCTACGCCCATTCCCGCAGTGATAGTAAAAATAGATAAGGCAAATATACCAACTAATTGTTTCATCTCAACTTCCTCTTGTCGATAAATGTTCTATACGTTCTTGCTAGAGTAGCAAAAACCCTATGACCTACACTGCATTTTTTACAAGATATTTTAGTTCGATCAACTTCTTATAAAGAGTAAAAGCAAGGTGTGCCTGATGCTTTCTAATATCATTATTGGTGAGATGAGTGACGCGATTATTCATCTCTTCCACTCTTATCCTAATGCTTTTATAAAAACTTAGTGGTGTACTTATCGATTTATAATAATTTTTATTGCAAGGTATAAGTAAACTATAATACGCGAGGTTTTTAACGCTATCACAAGGAAGTATTGGCTATGTTCGGTATTGAGAATTATCTAGGGTTTGTCATGGCGGCTATTTTGTTAAACCTAACACCAGGCACAGATAGCATGTACATCATCACTCGTAGTATGTCCCAAGGACAGACCGCAGGGTTTTATTCAGTACTAGGGATTACTTCAGGTATTTTGGTACATACTTTATTGGCTGCGTTTGGGTTGTCCGTGTTATTAGCCAGCTCGCCACTTGCATTTACGCTAGTGAAATATATTGGTGCGAGCTACTTATGCTATCTAGGCTTTAAGATGCTGACCAGTAAACAGACGCCTTTACTTGCCAGTAATTTACCTGATAAGGAAAAAATGGCGTCTACTCGTCCGTTAGATAGGTGGCAGATATATAAGCAAGGGGTGATCACCAATACCTTCAATCCAAAAGTCGCCTTGTTTTTCTTGGCATTCTTCCCGCAGTTTATCGACCCCAGTTATGCCAATAGTATGCTGTCGTTTTTAGTTCTCGGCCTGACCTTTGCCACAACAGGTTTTATATGGTGCTTGTGTTTGGCATTGTTAGCGTCAAAATTTAGCGAGAACTTACGTAAAAACCCTACTGTGGAAGTGATTTTAAATAAGATAAGTGGAGCGGTGTTTATTGGCTTAGGCATTAAGTTGTTGACTGAAAAGGCTTAATGTTTTCTTACTTGAGCTAAGCTTGTATATAACTCACTTCACTCTATCCTTTTTGAGCAGCGATTAGACTTCATGTTTTAACCCCACTATACTCATTGCCAATGAATCAGCTTAAAAATAGAAATAAATAGGTAGTCCTATGAGTTTTGTGAAAATATTTTCAGGTGTCCTCAGTGTTATTGTATTGATTGGTTGTGTGTATCTCATCAACGCAAGTACCGTAACTCCAGACTCTGTCGCCTGTGACGCCTCTGAAAAAAACGATATTGTTTTGTACGGTGCCGTCTGGTGTGGCTACTGCGAGCAGACAAGACAGTTGCTAGCTTCGAACAATGTCGACTACTGCGAATACGATATTGAACGCTCTGCTGAAGGATTTAGACAATTTGAGAGTCTTGGCGGTGGCGGGGTACCATTGATGTTATTTAATGGCGAATTGATTCAAGGATATAACAAACCTGAGATTGAATTACAGATACGAAATCAGTAATTCGTACCTCATGATTCTAAAGTGACCATTTAAGCACTCATAAAAAAGCCCAATCCCCTATTTCTTACTGGGATTGGGCTTTCTCTTATGCTAAGTCTAATAAGTCATTACGCAGCGTCTTTACTCTCAGCTGCCAATTGACGTAGTACATAGTGCAATACGCCGCCATGACGCACGTATTCGCGCTCTTTTGGTGTCTGTAGCATGACATTAACATCAAAGCTCTCAGTCGAGCCATCGGCGCGTGTCGCAGTGACTTTTGCTGTTTTGCTTTCGCCGTTATCTAAACCAGTGATGCTCAGTACCTCAGAACCGTCTAGTTTGTATGTTTCTGCATTCTCGCCATTTTTAAAGGTCAATGGCAACACACCCATACCAACTAGGTTTGAGCGGTGAATACGCTCAAACGAGCTGGTCAATACCGCTTTTACGCCAAGCAAAATAGTTCCTTTGGCTGCCCAGTCACGGCTAGAGCCAGAGCCATATTCTGCACCGCCAAGTACCACGAGCGGACGCTTGTCTTCTTTATACTTCATTGCCGCGTCATAGATGGCCATTTCTTCGCCATCTTGTAGCGTGGCGCTATCACCATTGAAGTAATAGGTATAACCGCCCTCTTTGCCACCCATCATAGTGTTTTTGATACGGATATTGGCAAAGGTACCGCGAGTCATAACTGCATCGTTACCACGACGTGAGCCATAACTATTGAAATCGGCTTGCATGACGCCGCGCTCTTGCAAGTACTTGCCAGCAGGTGAGGCTGGATCGATGTTACCGGCTGGTGAGATGTGGTCGGTAGTGATTGAGTCACCGAACAGACCTAAGATACGCGCGCCTTCGATATCGAGGATACCTTCTGGCTCCATAGTCATCCCATCAAAGAACGGTGGGTTTTTAATATAAGTAGATTCTTCGCTCCATGGATATAGCTGGCTATCAGCTGAACTAATAGCATTCCATGCTTCACTACCCTTAAACACTTCGCCGTAGTTTTTGCGGAACATATCAGCATCGATGTTATTGGCGATCAACTCATTGATCTCATCCGACGTTGGCCAGATATCTTTTAAGAAGACATCATTACCTTCTTGATCTTGCCCTAACGGATGCGTCGTCAAGTCAATATCGACGGTACCTGCCAGTGCATAAGCGACAACCAATGGTGGTGACGCTAAATAGCTTGCCTTGACATGCGAGTGAATACGACCTTCAAAGTTGCGGTTACCTGACAGTACAGCAGCGGCAACCAGATCACCTTCTTCGATAGCGCCTTCAATCGCTCCTAATAGCGGGCCTGAGTTACCGATACAAGTGGTACAACCATAACCGACTAGATAAAAGCCAATTTTCTCTAGCTCATCCATCAGCTTAGCTTTTTCAAGGTAATCAGTGACAACTTTTGAACCCGGAGCAAGAGAGGTCTTGACCCATGGTTTAGCCGTCAGACCTTTTGCCGCCGCTTTTTTGGCGACTAAGCCTGCGCCAATCATCACTGCTGGGTTTGAGGTATTGGTACAAGAAGTAATGGCGGCGATAACAACGGAACCATCGCGCAATCTATACTCTTCATCTTCAATTTTGACCGTACAATACGTACTGCCTTCAGCACAGAAAGGTTTGGGTTTGGCCGCTAAGGTCTTGGCTTGCTCTTGCTCACCGCCTTCTTGGTCAAAGCGTATTTTTCCAGCAATCTCTGATTTGCGTTCTTTGGTCATTTTCTCTAATGTTTCACCGAATTTTTCATGCATATCAGATAGGTTAATGCGCTGCTGTGGCAAGTTAGGACCAGCAAGCGCTGGCTGAACACAAGACAAATCTAACTCTAGCTTACTTGAGTAGGTCGCAGATGGGGTATCAGCATCGTGCCATAAACCTTGCGCCTTGGCATATTTTTCGACCAGCTCGATTTGGTTTTCTTCACGACCTGATAAGCGCAGATAATCAATCGCCATTCGGTCAATAGGGAAAATACCACAAGTTGCGCCATACTCGGGTGCCATATTAGCAATCGTGGCTCGATCCGCAAGCGGCATGCTGTGTAAGCCTTCGCCATAAAACTCGACAAACTTGCCAACTACGCCATGGGCACGTAGCATCTCAACGACGCGTAATACTAAATCCGTTGCGGTCACACCTTCAGTCAGCTTACCCGTCAGCTCAAAACCAACGACTTGCGGAATCAGCATCGATGATGGTTGACCGAGCATCGCCGCTTCGGCTTCAATACCGCCTACGCCCCAACCGAGGACACCGATACCATTAATCATGGTGGTATGACTATCGGTACCAAATACCGTATCTGGATAAGCCGTTAGCTCACCATCGACATCAGCGGCCATCACAACACGCGCTAAATACTCGAGGTTTACCTGATGCACAATACCGGTCGCTGGTGGTACAACCACGAAGTTTTTAAAGGCATTTTTGCCCCAATGCAAAAACTCATAGCGCTCGTTATTACGCTTAAATTCAATTTTTTCGTTCAGATCCAGCGCATCTTCGCGGCCATAGACGTCAACTTGTACTGAGTGATCGACGACCAATTCACTAGGGATAAATGGATTAATTTGCTCCGCTCTGCCACCAAGCTCAACGACAGCATCACGCATCGCGGCCAAATCGACGACTGAAGGCACGCCTGTAAAATCTTGCAACACCACACGCGCTGGCATAAAGGCAATTTCTTTTGACGCTTCCGCACCAGCATCCCAATTGGCAACGGCTTCGATATGATTTTTACCGACAGACTGACCATCATCTTCGTTACGTAATAGGTTTTCTAAAACGATTTTCATACAGAATGGCAGTTTACTGATGTTCTCATAGGTTTTAGTTAGCGCTGGCAAGCTGTAATAGGCATGTTCCTTGCCATCGACTACAATCGTATCTTTTACATTAAAAATATCACTCATGGTCGCTTCCTTATCGTTGTTATGAATAATTATAAAATTCGTCTTGATAACAGGTGGCTAAATGGGAGCTTTCTTTGGTTATTATAAATTTGATATTTTGTTAACAAGTATTGAATAAAACTAGTGAAAGTAGAATAGTTTGCTTGAATAAGTGGTATAGCATAGACACCGTTAACAATCACTTGCTATAACCATAACAAATAAGCCTAGACTTGTTAACGCTAATTGGTTATTGAATCGTGGCACAATCGTAACCGTAACAATGCTTTAGGCGGTTATTGGCAAGCTATGAGCTTATACTTTCTGACGGCGACCACTACGAAAGACTTGGTTGTCCTCATAAAAGCTAGGATCAGCGTTTTCAGCCCAAAAGTGTGGCACACCCAAAATCGGTAATGGTGACAGTTTGCGCGGCGTCACATCCTCTCGTGATAATAAATCATGCATGTACTCAGCCAGCTGATTATCCAAATATTCTATACGCTCTGACCGCTTTAATTTAAAGAACTCAGCACTGACATAAATAATGACACTGTGAGCGCATAAAGGTTTGCGCGGCTGCAGTAGTTTCTCAAGTAGTGCATGACCGAAAATATAAACTGCTGCCTTAGCATTATTTTTGTCGTCTGCACTTATTTGTTGTGGATTATCCCAAGATGCGCGCGACGTTATCAAGCTTGCTTGCCAGTCGAAACCTATCAGCGCTTCACCGATACTTGGCTCAGCTGTTACCAATATCGCGCCATTTTCATCAAATACAGTAATGGTATCGCGCACGCGCCCACGGCTCGTGCTAATACCTTTTTTAGCAATTTCACACATATGGTAGTAGTTAAGCAGCGCTTTGGTTTTTGGAAAGGTCAGCCAAATGCTACCGTTAAATAAATCATGCAAATTATCACGCGTCGGAATATTGCCAGTGGTCGCGATAAAGCTTTCGTACGCTTCGCCTTCGGGTAGCGCATCTTGGGAGACAAATCTGAGCCTATGTGCGAGATTATTTGGTGTGGGCTTCGTTTGTGATGGCTGTTGTGATTTATTATTTTGCTGCAACATCGCGGTGTTCAGCACCTTGGCGATAATATCAGGCGCAGCAATATCAGCTTGATTATCATGTTCGGCAGCAGTATCTACTTGCTGACATGAGCCACTAAGGCGGCTTATCGTTTTACTGACATAGCTCAATTGATTTAAGTGGCACAACCACGGCGCTTGCCAGTCGATTTTTGCAAAGCTGTCATCAAGTATGCTGTCGCGTACAGACGGACTTACAAGGGAAATTTCAGAATGCAGTGTGGTGGACAAATCAGTGATGGTCATGGGGGCGTTCTCTATTAGACGTAGGGCGTGTCTATGGTATCATGGAGCGCTTTTTTACGGCTAGACAAGCCGCTCGAAATGACGTTTTTACGCGCTATTTATTGATGAGTTTTTATGGCAAATTTTAACACCCACTTAAATGTCGCCTTTATGGTCAGTGGTACGATGAGCCTAACGGTTTATAAAGCGGGATTGATTAATGATTCTGGGTTTTTGATGTGCGTGGCGCTTGGCACCATCGGTGGGCTGTTGCCCGATTTGGATTCTGATAACTCGACGCCCATTAAGCTTGGCTTTAATATTATCTCTTTCATTTTTGCCTTTGGTTTGGTGATGCATTGGCGCAGTGAGCTGAGTTTATTGGCGCTGATAGCATTATGGCTGGCAGGCTATGGCTTTATGCGCTATGTAGTTTTCTCTATTTTTACCAATATGACGGTGCATCGCGGCGTGCTTCACTCCGTACCCTATATGGCGATACTGGGGCTGGGTCTGACCTATATCAGCTATGACGTTTTGCATCTGCCATTAACGGTTAGTTGGTTTTACGGCTTGTTTTTATTTGGTGGCGCGCTGGTGCATTTGGCATTGGATGAGTTATATAGCGTGAATTTATCAAATATGAAAATGAAACGCTCTTCAGGTACAGCGATGAAGTTTTATCAACATAAAGATAAATGGTGGTATCTGCTGCTGTATGCCATCCTTGCGTTATTGGTCTATTTTGCCCCACCTTTTGAGATGTTTTGGGCGCAGCTGCGCGACCCTACGCCGTGGGCACAATTAAAAGTGGGTATATTGCCCGAGATGATAGAAAAAATGCTGTATCAGCCAAAGTAAAATCTCTAAAAATCCAAAGAATACGCTTTAACCGATAAGTAGAGTACTTTATGCAACCTTCTATAAAAACTTGCCCTTGCCAAGTCCATCCGCTATTTACCCCTGTTAGCAGCGCATTGACCTATAGCAATTGCTGTCAGCCATATCATGATAACTTTTATCAGGACGGTACGGATAACAGTGAGGGCGCTCGAGCTGAAAGTGCCGAACGCCTGATGCGCACGCGTTATAGCGCGTTTGTATTGGTAAAGGCAGATTATATCGTAGCGACGACCGTGCCAGCTCAGCAAGCCTTGCTTGATATTGAGGCTATCGAGTCGTGGGCAAAACAGACGGATTGGGCAGGATTAGAAATCGTACGACATACGCCGAAGATAGGTAAGCGTCATGCGCAAGTTGAGTTTAAAGCCTATTTTAATACGCCTGATGGGTTACAGGCGCATCAAGAGTTATCTGCTTTTGTCAAAATAGCAGATAAACCTACTAATAAAAATGCACGCTGGTACTTTCTTGACCCAACAGTAGCGATGACTGTAAGCCAAAAACAACCGTGTATTTGTGGCTCTGGAGAGAAGTTTAAAAGGTGTTGTGGGGTTTATTTAGCTAATTAAAGCGCTTGATAACGCTCGTATAAACCTTCCATTTGATCTATATGTTTGTCGTTAGACAATAACTCAATACCGTTGATTTTGGCGGTAGCAAAGTGAAAAACGTCAAATTTTCGCTTTTCTAAGTTCTTTGGTATGCCTTTACTATCCGCTTCATATTTATCTAAACGGTATAGGTTGGTCGCTAAATCTGTCACGTCTTTACTAATGTCTAACCAAGTAAACTCTTCAACAGCCGCTCTAAATTTATTAAAATCTTCATTTTCATGCTGCCAGCCAAACTTTCTCAAAAACTCATACCTCAGCAATGGCGTGATGACCAGCTCGACATTGTCATCATTGACAAGTGCCAACAAATCAGTCAACCGCTGAATAAGGTCGCTATCATTTTCATCAATGTTTTTACCTTCTAAAAGATAGGTCAAAAAGTTTGAGTCTAGTAACTTCGCAATTTCTGTGTCCATTATTATTGCGTTCCCTGTTTAAGCTCACTAATTCGCTTTTCTAGCAGTTCAGATAGTATTTTTTTTGCGTTTTTTTGCTGCGGTGCGTTATCACGCGACAGCTTCAAACGATTAATATCAATATCAAAGGCATCCTTCAATAAATCTACAAACGCTGCATTATTCGGGTGTTCTATTAGCTCTGTTTTTACTACCCCATCTTCTTTATCGCGATATAGCTCATAGGCTTCACCATGTTGTAATTGGCTAAGTACGATAGCGGAGTGAGTAGTGATATAAAAGGTAGTATTCGGGAATAGACGTTTCAAGGTAGGAATAATAGTCGCTTGCCATTTGGTATGCAGATGACTTTCTATTTCATCGATAAAGACTACGCCTTTGACACGGGCTATATTCTTTTCATTAGTAAAATAGCTATAACCTGCGATGATAGACTGCATGATTTTGAGGATGGAAGCAAAGCCACTTGATAATTCTGACAACTCTGTTTTCTTATTTCTTACATTAATAAAAACGCGATTGCTACCTGATATCTCTAAAAAATCTGGATCAACACGTTCATCTATCTTATTGAGCAGGCTCAATAAAACTGTGATTTCTAATTCTCGATTATCTTCTTTAGCCTGATAAGGATTGGCAGATTGGGCGCGCTGGATAATCCATTCATGAACGTCAATATCCATGTTTGTAGACTGAAAAGCATCTTCACTAACGAATACCCTTTCTAAATACTTATAATACTTTTCTCTTCTCTGTTCATAACTACCAATTTCATTGATACTTCTTCGATCCATATTCATATCGCCGCGCCCTTGAGCACCTATAAATACAGAAGGCATTGTATGATACGGTGTAGATATATCAAAATTCAAACTTGATGCAGAAGAACTTTTATGTATCCAAGGGTTTTTTACTACATTAGATAAATCTAAATCGTATTTATCAGACTTTAACAAGTTGAACAGTTTATTTTCAAAATGAAAATTTGCTATCTCATTTATAAAAAATTCATTATGAATAAACACGGTTGAAAACAAAGCCTCTAGACACTTAGTTTTACCAATGCCATTTTCCCCGATCAGACAATACACTCTTTGCTCAGGCTCAAAGCTAAGATGTACATCACCGACACCTACTAGCTGTTTTATTTGAATGTCATTGCCTAACATGGCTTCACCTAATTTTTATTAAACTATTAATTTCATAGTGGAACAACCAATTTAAAAATACAAGTCAACCATCCTAAACACTCGCCCCAACTGCTCTCGCAACCGCAATCCCTTCCTCAATCGTCAAAAACTTACGCTGGCTTGGGCTGTCTTTAAATAAAATCTCACCATCTTGGAATATCAGGCATTCATTAACGGCTAATTGCTGCCATTTTTCATTTTCAGTCAACGGTACAGTCACTAAGATAGTCACTTTATCTTTATCGGTCGTCACATCGCCAAAGTTAATCGCCAAATCATCATCAGCTAGCTTCGCTTCACCAAATGGCGCTTTACGTGTGAGATAAAACAATAAACTACCAGCGTAAGCCAGCTGCCATTTACCATTCGATATTAGGCAATTAAATAAACCATTAGCCGATAAATAACGGCATTGGGTGGTCAAAAAATTAAACAGCGTTTGGTCATCAGGACGCGTTTTAAAGCTACTTTTAAGACGATTAACCAGATAACAAAAAGCCATTTCAGAGTCGGTTGAGCCAACCGGCTGACAATGTGAGGCGTTACCGTTGTCTTGCAGTCGCTGACAGCGTTTAATAAATTCGCTATTCATCTGCCCATTGTGGGCAAATACCCATTGCTCACCCCATACTTCACGCACAAAAGGATGGGTATTCGCCAAACAGTTTTGCCCTTGGGTCGCTTTACGAATATGGGCAATGACATTCATTGCTTTAATCGGATAATTATTAACCAAATCGGCAACTGGCGATAAATGGCTGGGATGATTGTCATGGAATAAGCGCAGACCGGTTGAGGCGTTCTCTGCTTTGTCATTATTAGTGCATTCACTGCGCTCAAAAAATGCAATGCCAAAGCCATCTTCGTGACTGTCGGTCATGCCGCCACGGCGACGAAAGCCTGCAAAACTAAAGCCGATATCGGTTGGTGTATTACAGTTCATACCTAAGAGTTGACACATTTATAAAGTACCGCCGTTATCGTCGTCTGATTCAGGCAAAATTGCCTCGTCCGTATCAATGCTATCCAAAATACGTTGGGCCTGCGCCAAATCGGTATCTTGTACCCACAGCACAATCCCTGAATTCATACCCGGCATCGCACTCAGCGGCTGTAGAGAAACCGTAATATCATTATTGCGTAGTAGATTGGCATGCAGCTCACCTTGCATATTGGTGTCATAGCGTGCCAGTTTGTGCCAGTTATCAACTTGATCGGTCATGATAAATTCCTTTTAAATAGGTATAAATATAACTCGTTGCTATATTTTTAGTTGTTATATTTCTAATTGCAACCGAATCCTGATGACCAGTTAATTTGGTTTAACGGATAAGCATCGATATGAAATCCGTTTGGATAATCTTTAAAGCCAGGTTGTGATTTTAATTGCTCGATAGCGGCTTGCGCTTTGCGCTCAGTCGCAAATACACCGATTAACTTAAAATCTTCGACATCATTATTCTTATCATCGTCTTTGTAACGCGCATGCTCAAGTACAAATACAGTATTTTGTGCTTTTTCTACATGCGACCAATGATAAGCAGCAAGGCGTTTCATCAGGTCAGGATTTTTGACCATAATATTATCGCCGGTACGCCCTTCGGTACGGTTGTAATGGATAACGTTTAAGCGCAGTAACCAAAAGATGACCGCTGCTTTTGCGAGCATAATAGGTAAAGCGCGTTTTTCATCATCGCCAAGTGGGCGTTTAGACTCATAGCCTTGCAGGAAAGCAGCCATTTTACTGCGATCAAAATTGACTGACTCGCCCTGCTCAGCATCGCCCCACGTGGTACAAAAATCATTAATGGTAATCGCAATATCCATCACATAATGCTCAACACTGACTTCGGTAAAGTCTAATAAACCCGTAAGCCGCTCTTCACCTTTTTGCAGGTTCCATAAGGTGTTGTCGGCAAACATATCTAAATGGCATAAGCCTTTTGGCAAGGTTGCAAGCGGTAAATCTGTGTAAGCACGCCAAATATCGCTCATTAATTTCGCTTCATCACCTGGCATAAACTGCCTTTCACGGTCGCGCACTTCCGCCCACGGATACAAAGGTACGCCGTAATCTTCGGCAGGCTGTAATGCTTGTAACGTTTCATGTAGCATCGCCAACGCTGCGCCAATCTCGTGACACATCGCTTGTGTGGTTTGCTCTGGGTGCGCTCCTGCTAAACAGGGTACAAGCGTAATTGCTTTATTGTCATAATGAATGACATAGCTTTTAGCATTACTATTTTTATCATCTTCTACCGCTTCATCCTCAACCAATGCCAGCGGTGCAGCAACCGGTAATTTACCTTGCAACTGATTTAAAATAACCGCCATCTTTTCGATATCGGCAGGTGGACGCTCTTCAAATAAGGTAAATACATAAGAGTGCGCGCCATCTACATCGCCAGTCGTCTGAATAAACCAGTTTGAGTTTTTGATACCTTGGGTAATCGGAATGGCACGCGCGAACGACACGCCAAAACGTTGGCAAAAGGCGGCAAATTGATCATTGGTTAACTGGGTATAGACGGACATGACATCTCACTTTTGGCAATTGAATAAGAAGTTTATTAGCGTGAATTTAGAGGGTAATGACAATAATGATACTGCGCATGAGCAAACTTTCGCTAAAAACGCATTAATTTGGCGAAAATCTGCCTGATATGCTGGTGATTTTGCTAGACTAGCACCTATAGAATGAATTGATTATAAGGCGAAAGACCCTATGTTAGCAAAGCGTATCATTCCTTGCTTGGATGTTGATAATGGTCGTGTGGTCAAAGGCGTACAGTTTGTCGATATTAAAGACGCTGGCGATCCAGTCGAAGTAGCAAAACGCTATAACGAACAAGGCGCTGATGAAATTACTTTTTTGGACATTACTGCCACCAATGATGAGCGCGATACTACGTATCATACGGTTGAACGTATGGCGGAAACTGTATTTGTGCCATTAACAGTCGGTGGCGGCGTACGTAAAATTGCCGATATTCGTAATTTGCTTAATGCTGGCGCGGATAAAGTGGCGATTAACTCAGCAGCGGTATTTACCCCTGAGTTCGTCGGTGAAGCAGCGCAAAAATTTGGCAACCAATGTATCGTTGTGGCTATCGATGCCAAACGCGTTGGTGATGTCAATGTTGATGGCATTATTATGCCACGTTGGGAGATATTTACTCACGGTGGACGTAAGCCAACGGGTATCGATGCCGTCGCTTGGGCAAGCAAAATGGCGGAGCTTGGCGCAGGTGAATTACTGGTCACTTCGATGGATGGTGATGGCACCAAAAAGGGCTATGATTTAGCATTAATGAAGCAGATTACCAGCCGAGTGAATGTACCCGTTATCGCCTCAGGTGGCGTCGGTAATTTACAGCATTTAGCCGAAGGTGTATTAGAGGGTGGCGTCGATGCAGTACTCGCTGCCAGTATATTTCACTTTGGTGAGTATACCGTTCAGGAAGCCAAAGCGTACATGGCAGCCCAAGGCATACAAATGCGTTTGTAAGACGTTGGTAAAATACAAATGCATCGGCAAAAAATGTTATCATAGCGCTAACTACTTATTATCACTTGGTTTTCGTTCATTTAAAACATAAACAATTTATAAAATGGACCAAAACAAATCATTTAGCTTAATTAATAATGCCTTAATAACCTTTCAATTAGAATAAAGGACCTTTTTATGTCGAATTTACAACAGCAACGCAATGATGTGACTCATATCGATGGCAATTTACATCAAAACGAAGACGTTCGTATTGGTATCGTGGTCGGTCGTTTTAACGGTTTTGTCGTTGAATCATTGGTTGATGGTGCGATTGATGCGCTGCTGCGTCATGGTGTATTAGGTAGTAACATTACCGTCATTCGCGTACCTGGTGCTTTTGAATTACCACTCGTTGCCCAGCGTGCTGCTGAATCTGACCGCTTTGACGCTATTGTTGCCTTAGGCGCGATTATCCGTGGTAGCACACCACATTTTGACTTTGTCGCAAGCGAGTCAGCAAAAGGCTTAAGCGCTGTAGCTATGGACTATAATATCCCTGTTGCCAATGGCGTTTTGACCACCGACAGTATCGAGCAAGCGATTGAGCGTGCAGGAACCAAAGCCGGTAACAAAGGCTCAGAAGCAGCCATGGTTGTCCTAGAAATGCTTGCTGTACTATCACAGCTAGATATTGAAGACGACAGCACTGACGCGTAGTTTTATTAACTGCTAGATAGTGTTTATTAGCTTTTAATTATTATTTAATTGCTATTTCTGCATCATTTTTATTAAGTTAATTGGGGCTATGGTTATTATCATAGCCCTCAGTATGTAATGTTAGTATTTAACACAATATCCAAAACTGACTGGCGAAACTTGCCAGCCGACTACTATTTAACATCTTATTTCAAAACTTATTATCTTAAAAATTAGGTATAGACCCCTTATGACTGACCAACTCAAGCGCGCTATTAGCGCTGCGAAAACCGCACAAACCAATGATAGAGAAGCGGAAGTCACGCGTATCGCGAGCAGCAGTGCGGGTGATCAAACCTTCGATATGAGTGAGTCTTCTTACAAGACCAGTCACACCGCTATCCGTAAGGCGCGGCGCTTTGCCATGCAAGGTCTATATGAATGGCTCGTCACTGACCGCCGCTTTGATATCGATGGCAAGCTTGGCTGGAAGGCCAATGCGCCACATGATATCGCTGCCCGTACACGTGCCACCAATGCCATGCATACCGTACATATCGGCTATTACCATGAAATGATGCGCGATATTCCAGAACAGATTGAGGCGCTAGACGCCCTTATCAGTCAGCATCTTGACCGTGAAATCGATAAACTGGACACCGTTGAACACGCCATCTTGTTAATCGGTAGCTATGAGCTACAAAATCGCCTAGAGATACCCTATAAAGTGGTGCTTGATGAAGCGATGAAATTGAATAATCATTTTGGTGCCACTGATGCGCATAAACTGATTAATGCGGTTCTGGATAGAATGGCGATTGAGCTACGCGATATCGAAGTACAAGCCGATAGCAAAGCCAATCTACGTACCTCTCAAAAATCGGCTATTAAGCAAGCTGCTGTACCTACTGCTACTCAAGTAGAAACAACTGAAAATGCTATCGATACTGATAATGACAGTCAACCAACTGCTTCAAGTAAAAAACGTATCAGTGCCAATAATGCCAGCGTTAAACGTAATAGCGCCAGTAAAGCCATGGCAAATATTAGTGATTATAAAGCCAGTAAACAGAGCGACGCTCAAAGCACGGTTGAAGAAACTACTATTAAATCAGCCAGCATTGAACCAGTTATCGCAGATAAAGCGAATGAGATTGCAGCTAGTGCCGAAAACGTCGTCAATGATAAGCCTGTAGAAGAAAATATAGTTGACAGCAATGACAGCAATGACAGCAATGACAGCAATGACAGCAATGACAGCAATGACAGCAATGACAGCAATGACAGCAATGATAATGTTACAGCAGAGGTCGACTTACTTGACTCGAATAGCGCTAGTATTGATATAAAAAATGTTGATATAAAAGGCGTTGATATAAAAAGTGTTGATACAAAACAAGCTGAATCAGATAGCATCGAATTAAACGATGCTGATGCAAAAAGCCAAGACTAGCCATGAATGAATTTGAGCTGATTGAGCGTATATTTGCACAGATGCAATCTGCACAGTCATTGCCCAATAATGTCGAAAAAGGCATCGGTGATGATGCGGCAGTGATGGTATTGCCTGTAGGGGCGCGCTTAGTCAGCTGCATTGATACGTTGGTTCAAGGTCGACACTTTAGCGCCGATTGGGAACAAATTAATGAGCTGGCATTTGCGATTGGTTATAAAGCAGTAGCCGTTAATGTCTCAGACATTGCAGCGATGGGCGCAACACCACATAGTATTTTGCTAGCGTTAGCGTTACCTGAACGCCTTGCCAACGAGCAATGGCTCACTGAATTTGCCAAGGGCTTATTTCATGCCTGTCAGTTATTTGGCGTGACCCTTATCGGTGGCGATACTACGCGCAGTGAGAGCTTGATACTGAGTGTCAGCGCACAAGGGCTGCTAGCTGCAGACACGCCAGCCGTTTATCGCTCAGGCGCGCAAGTCGGTGATAAAATATATGTCTCAGGTACGCTTGGGGATGCTGCTTATGCGCTAAAGCACCCTGAAAATGCTGTCGGTATCGAACTAGCGCATCGTCTACATATGCCAACCCCACGTATTGCATTAGGCGCAGCATTGGCAAAAGTTGGTGCAACTTCAATGATAGATATCTCTGATGGTCTCTATCAAGATCTTGGACATATCTGCCAACAAAGCCGCGTGTCTATGCGCTTGAATCTTGAGCAGCTACCTACTAGCAAGCCATTAGCCAGCGTTGATTTATCTGAGCGCTTGTTATATCAGCTGGCTGGTGGTGATGATTATGAGCTGGCTTTTACTTTGCCTGCTGATATCGAGCCGCCTGTTAGTAATAATAGCAATACGTCTGTGACCTATATTGGTGACGTTATTGCCTTGATAGATAATACAGATAGCAGCACAGATAATGTGACGTATCGACGTCCTGAGCTTTATTATCAAGGACAGCCGGTAACACCGACCCATCCAGCACCGTTTTCTATTTGGCCTAATCTTACTGGTTACCAACATTTTGCAGGTTAACCCATGACTGATCACAACCTAGTTAAGCCCGATATCCGTAAAGCCAATGATTGCCCTCCTCTGCCAGTCAATGCCAGTATGTTTGACCACGCGGTTTATTGGCTCGGTATCGGCTTGGGCAGTGGTTTACCGCGCCGTGCGCCCGGTACTTGGGGCACCGTTGGTGGCTTAATCGTCGCGATACCCCTGCTGAGCTTGGGTTTTGTGCCGTTTTTGATTATCACACTTTTATCCTGCATCGTTGGCATCTGGATATGTGGTCGTACCTCAGATCTGATGGGTGGTCATGATGATCCCCACATTGTCTGGGATGAGTGGGCAGGTATGTGGATTACCCTATTGCCTTTGTCTTATATGGGCATTGCTAATGTTAATTTTTGGCAAAATATCTCGCAACCCTTTTCTATCGCTGCTCTGATTATTGCTTTTATACTCTTTCGCTTTTTTGACATCATTAAGCCACCACCGATTGGCTGGGCGGATAAAAAAGTCGCTGGCGGTCTTGGTATCATGCTGGACGATATTATCGCAGGTATTATGGCGGCGGCAGTTTGGGTTATTATTTATAATATAATCTTTTACTTTGCAGATTAGCAGCGCATTTGTTTTATTTTTTAACCAGATAATTTTAACCAAACCGTTTTCATCATTTAGTATTGCTGTTAGCGATAGCTTAATTACAAAGAGGTCACGACATAGCATTTTGGTTAAATGACAATTTACGCTATAATTCCAAATTATATTTTGTTACATTTGTAGGGCTATTATGACATCTCCTCTTTCGGTAATTATCCTCGCTGCTGGTAAAGGCACGCGTATGCAGTCGGCCAAGCCAAAAGTGCTACAGACACTAGCTGGCAAGTCATTGCTCGGTCACGTATTAGACACTTGCCATCAATTGACGGTTGATGACACCATCATTGTTTATGGTTTTGGCGGCGAGCAAGTACAAGATCATATTGCTCATCAATACGCACATCTGCCCATTACTTGGGTCGCCCAAACTGAGCAGTTAGGTACCGGACATGCGGTCAAAGTGACTCTATCTGAACTACCGAAAGACGGACAAAGCCTCATTCTATACGGCGACGTGCCATTGGTTAGCTGTCAAACTTTAGCGACACTACAGGCTGCCAATACTGACGGTATGTCTATGTTGACGCTAACGGTAAACAATCCATTTGGACTCGGTCGTATTAAACGTGACCAAGCGGGTAATATTGAAGCCATTGTCGAGCAAAAAGATGCCACTAGCGATGAGCAGCAGATACAAGAAATTAATAGCGGTATTTACTGCGTAGACAATGCTCTGCTACACAAGTTTTTGCCCAAGCTATCTAATGATAATGCGCAACAAGAGTATTATCTGACTGATATTGTCAAAATGGCGGTTGCTGATGGTATCACTATTGCGGCGATTGAGCCTGAGCACACTTTTGAGATTGAAGGCGTCAATAACCGCCAACAACTTGCCAGCTTAGAACGTACATGGCAGGGTAAACTGGTCGCCGATTTACAAGAAGCGGGTGTCCAGTTTGCTGATCCCACTCGTGTTGATATCCGTGGTACATTGAGCGCAGGTCAGGACGTGTTTGTCGATGTCGGTGTGGTGTTCGAAGGTAACTGCACCTTGGGTGACAACGTTTATATCGAAGCTGGCTGCATCATTAAAAATGCCCAGATTGGCAACGCTTGTCATATCAAACCTTATTGTGTGATTGATAAAGCGACAGTCGGTGCAGGCGTAGATATTGGTCCTTTTGCGCATTTGCGTCCTGAAACCATATTATCTGACAACAGCAAAGTCGGTAATTTTGTTGAGATTAAAAAATCAACTATCGGTCACGGTAGCAAGGTTAATCATCTAAGCTACATTGGTGATGCAACGATTGGTACTGGTGTCAACGTTGGTGCTGGTGTGATTACTTGCAATTACGATGGTGTCAATAAATCACAAACTATCATTGAAGATAATGCCTTTATCGGCTCTAACTCAAGTTTAGTGGCGCCGGTAACTATTGGGGATACCGCTACTGTGGCAGCCGGTTCAGTGATTACTAAAGACGTCGATGCTAATGCACTAGCCTTTGGTCGCGCTCGTCAAACACAGAAAGATGACTTTCAGCGTCCGACTAAAAAGTAATGAGTTTATTCATAGTTAAGTCGCTAATATCAAGGTTTGAGCAAACATAAGCAGCATGATAATTTTTATGATGCTGCTTATTTTAATATAGCTTTTATTAGGGAGCACTATTATGAAAACTATCTTATCTACTGCTTTGCTACTATCAACAGCTATGATGTCATTTTCAATAGCATCAGCTAGTACTACGCTAGAGTATGATGCAGAGTGCAAATACTATAATACTAATAAAGTATTAAAATATTCAGGTAAGTGCCATTTTAATTGGGGCGTTGGTATGGGAGTTGGTGATAGTACCTACCAGCGTTATATCATGACCTACCCTAATGGCAATGAAGTTTGGATATTTATCAATGATGATGACTCTGCTACTGTAAACGATATCCCAGCTATGTCATTAAAAGCAAAAAGAGGCTTTGAAAAAGTCATAACAAATCAAGGTGAAGTTTTTGAATTTACTAAAGGCTCAGAATAAATCTGAAACCATATAAGCCTGACAATGTAAAAAATGAGCAGTACCGCAATGATTTGCAGTGCTGCTTATTCATATTTATAAATTCACTAAATATCACCCTATAGCAAAACATTTAAGTATTACAGTATAAAAACATCGAATTTAAGGAATAGTTATGTGTGGAATCGTTGGAGCAGTAGCTGAGCGTAATATCGCCAATATCTTACTTGAGGGACTCAAGCGTCTGGAATATCGAGGTTATGATTCTGCCGGTCTGACTGTCATTCGTGATGGCGAGCTCCATCGTGAGCGCCAAGTGGGTAAAGTTCAGGCGTTAGTCGATGCCGTCGCAGTAAACCCAGAGTTTTTTGATGGTCACATTGGTATTGCGCATACGCGTTGGGCGACTCACGGAGAACCTGCTCAGCGTAACGCGCATCCGCATGTATCCGGCAAAATCGCGGTGGTACATAATGGTATCGTAGAGAACTATGCCGAGCTGAAAGAAGATTTGATTGCCAAAGGTTACGTGTTTACCTCGCAAACCGACACTGAAGTCGTCGCTCATCTGATTAACGATATCTATAAAGAGACGCCTGACTTACTAGAAGCCGTTCGCGCTGTCATTCCCCTATTACATGGTGCCTTTGCGCTTGGTGTTATCCATGTTGATTGCCCAGAAGAGCTCATTACTGTACGTTTAGGCTCGCCTTTGGTGATTGGTGTAGGTATCGGTGAGAATTTTATTGCCTCCGATCAATTAGCACTGTTACCAGTCACCAATCGCTTTATGTATCTTGAAGAAGGCGATATTGCCAAATTGACGCGTAATCGTATTCAGATTTATGCTGATGGTGTCGAGGTTACACGTCAAATACATGAAATTGACGCGGCACAGCACAATGCTGATAAAGGCGAGTTTAAGCATTATATGCTCAAGGAAATTTATGAGCAGCCAGATGCGGTCGCTCGTACTATAGAGATGGCATTAGATCGCAATGAGCCTTCTAAACTGCGCGATGACTTTTTGCAACGTCATGAAGCACAATTAAAAGATATTAAGCACGTACAAGTGATCGCTTGTGGTACCAGCTATCATTCAGGTCTGGTCGCAAAATACTGGTTTGAAAGTCTTATCCGTGTACCTTGTTCAGTTGAAGTTGCCAGTGAGTTCCGTTATCGCAATCCAGTCGTGATCGATAACTCCTTAGTGATTTGTATTTCTCAATCGGGCGAGACTGCTGACACTTTATCTGCGCTACGTGATATTCAAAAACAGTCGCCTGTTGGGCTGGTTAGTTTGGCATTGTGTAATGTGCCGACCTCATCATTGGTACGTGAAACAGATATCTTTTTACCAACGCTTGCGGGTCCCGAGATCGGCGTGGCGTCTACTAAAGCCTTTACCACTCAGCTTGCTGCCTTGATGTTATTGCTATTAAAGGTAGGCGTCATCCAACAGCGCATGACTGACGAAAACTTGAGTACGCTGATTGGTGAGTTACAACAGCTACCCGGTCAGCTTCATGCCAGCTTACGCTTAGACGCGCCTATCAAGGTCATGAGTGAGCATTTTGAATACAAAAAGAGCTGCTTGTTCCTAGGTCGTGGTTTACAGTTCCCAATCGCATTAGAAGGCGCATTAAAGCTTAAAGAAATCTCTTATATTCATGCAGAAGGCTATGCGGCAGGCGAGCTAAAGCATGGACCACTAGCTTTGGTGGATAAAGACATGCCTATCGTGGTGCTAGCACCTAAAGACAGTATGTTTGATAAGCTAAAAGCCAATATGCAAGAAGTGCATGCACGTCATGGTGAGCTTTTTGTATTTGCGAGCGAATCCAGTCAAATGGTCGCTGAAGATAGATTGCACGTGGTCTATGTGCCTGATGTTTGCGAGACGCTTGCACCGATTGTTTATAGTGTGCCAGTACAGTTGTTGTCATACCATGTGGCGGTGATGCGCGGAACAGACGTCGATCAGCCTAGAAATCTAGCAAAATCAGTTACGGTGGAATAATATTTACTTTTATTTAGTGAAAATTTGTGAGCGAGTAATAAAGTATCATACTGAATCCTTCGCCATCTTCTATAACTAGAGGGCGAAGGATTTTTTTATGAGCAATAAAAACTGAAACAGCCAAATTAAACTTATTTACCATAATCACCGTTATGGGAATAATCAGGAGAGATAGAAAAGTTTAGCTGCGCCTGAACTGGTGATGTCAGATAAAGGAGTTAAGCAGGAACTTATCTTACGAGTTTCAGACTAAGGTTTTAGTAGGCAGTAAATCTTAATATATATAATCTTGTTATCTTTCAAAAAAATAAGGGTCATAAGGTGCATTTGACGATTTTACCCACAAATAGAATGTGTCGAAAATTTCATTTCTCTTATCATTCGGAGCGTCTGGATAAGGATAAAACCTATTGTAATCGTTTCTGAAGTGACTGCTTCTAATCTGTTTAGATAGTCGGTCAATAAAACCCTTTCCTTGTTCAAGATAGTTTTTTATCGCGTCGTTATCTAGAATCACACATTTTTCAAAGACTATAAGTCTTAAGAATATATTAACCTTAAGGTACATTCCCTCATGGTCTTGATATAGCTCCCAAAAATGAAGATCTACTTCTATTAATCTCATGTTAGCACCTTCCAAAATCTTTTTAATTTACCTGAAATTAATATAAGACCTGAGTTATGAATTATTTTTTAGCTAAAAATTAGTGTATGGCACCCTAGTGAGGACTTGAACCTTCGGCTGTAGGCTCATGATACCAACGGGTTTTCTCCCTGAGATAGTTCCAGTGTACTTAGTTGTGTACATGCAGTGAGCTTTTGGATCATTATTTTTATATGCTAAGTAGATGAAACATACTTTCAATGAGCTGGAGATAGTTATGAGCAAGGCAGAACTTAATGAATTAGAAGCAATTAGAATCTTAGACGAACTCAACTTTCTTTTCAAAGTTAATCATAATGTACTAATTCCAGAGTTAGATAAACTAGAAAATATCGTGAAAAGCAAGAATTACGACAACTCTAATATTGAAAGGATCTTTGCCTTTGCATTCAGACGAGTACAGGAAATAGGTATATATGACGAGGACATTGATAAACTGTTCGAAGAGTTACACTTTATTATTTGTAGTAATTAAAATACAGGTAAATATTAAATTCCCTCAAGCTAGGGTATTTATAAAATGATTCACCAAAGCTTATTGCCTAGAGCTTCCTTATAATCGAACTAATTTACATTAAATCATGATCGATGCGCTATACAGGCATCGAACCGTAGCCTTTGTCACTAGTTCTAATACTATTTTATGTGTTTTCTAGTTCATCTGAATAAAAGCTTCTTATCGTAAACGGCCATTTAAAGTGAGGGATTAAGAAATGCTCACAGTACAACATATATCGTTTGAACATCATCAAGATTTTGATGATTTTGAACTACAAGGTGACGATTATTTCAATTTAACAGTTAACCTACTGTTAGGTAATGAAATTGGGAGTGACATATACTATTTCAATTTAGTAAATGATTATAGAGAAAACTCTGATAGAGCAGTTATCGAGCAAAATGATATTTTTTTTAGAGAAAAGGGTGTATTCGTAACGAAGGTATTTGATAAGTATAGTTTACTGAATTTCGTTAAAACTTTAGTGGAAGAGAACACTTCTAATAAAAATTCAGATGAACAGTCGACTAACTTATCAAAATATTTTCATTGGGAGTTTGATAACTATATTCCATACCTAGAGTAATTTCCTGTTTAGATACGATTGGACGCCGTAAGAGGTTGGTCATCCTAATGTATACCCCAGCGGAACCAGTTATTTTACCCTCTAAACCTATTAACAGACCACTTAAAATAGACTGATATAATGGAACCACTTATAACAGACTGCTAATCTAGCTGACCTTATTATTCTAATATTAAAGATTTGAGCAAACAGCAGGATGCTGAATACATGTTACTAAAAGAGCTTCATTCCTCTTATAGCGCTCCATAAAGCGACGATAGCACTGAGTTCATGAGTGTATTCTACATACTATTAAATGAATATTACTTGATATGATGGCAGCTATTGCTAAGAAAGATTATAAGGTCTGGCGGCAGCAAGATACTAGTAAAGTAGCTTAAGATCGTCGTCCGTTTGCTTAATACAAACTATAGCTATTTAGGCATCCTAAAATGCTCGCGCTACATGATAGGCTTGATGTGTAAAAACCTGAAAAACTTAGCTAATTCAGTAGACAGTTTCCGAGAATATAGTTAGTCAACCTTGATTATAACCATCTCTCATATAATTAAGTCATGTTAAGGAAATAGGAATGAAACAGAGCCATATTGAAGACAATGAAAGTAATTCAGAATTTTTAAATAATGTGAAAGTGAGCCAGGAAGAGATCGCCAAGCGGCGCATTCTTCACAAGCACGTTCTCGGTAGTATTGGAGTTGGCGATAGCCCGATTAATCCAAACACTCGTCATATATTTAATGACTTTGTTGAAGGAAGAATTGCCACTACTGAAGAAGTAAGAGAGAAACTAATTAAGTATTACTCACAAATTAAAAATGAGTAAATGACTGAGAATGGAGTTATGCTGAAGAAACCTTAGAAAAGTACTTGGTAAATCAAATAATATATAAGAATACTTATATCACGAATAAAATAATCAAATGTAGCACAGCGTTTAAAATAGAAGCCATCAATAATATGGGAACATTAGTATGATAGCTAATTACTAGATATTAAGCTCAATAGGTGAGATTAACTAAACCTGTATGATAGGTATTTATTATCAGCCATTTACAGCTTCTATATTTATCAATGACTTAGAATACTCTTAGTATGATAGGTAATATTTATAACCAATCAAAGCAGCCCTTTATAAAGAAAGTAACATCCTACGACGGTTAATAAAATAGCAAAACATTTCTTCAACAGCTCTGGCGATAGTATATGAGCAACTTTTGCACCTAGCTTAGCGGTGAAAAAACTCATAATGCTAATCCCTAAAAAGGCATAAATGTGCACAAAGCCAATCGTATTGGGCACGTTTATGTCCTCCTGCATCCCAAAAATCATAAAGCCTAAAGCGCCGGCAATGGCGATAGGCAAACCACACGCCGCTGAGGTGCCAACTGCTTTTTGCATGACCACCCCATAACGCGTGAGATAAGGTACTGTCAAGCTGCCGCCGCCGATACCAAAAATGGCAGAAGCGATACCGATAATTCCACCTGCTGCTAATTGCTTAGGTTTTGAAGGAAGTACTGTATTAGCATTGCTAGTATCACCAGCATTGGTAGCATTGGTAGCATTGCTATCTACCCTCTTTTTGCCATCCATCAACATCTTATAGGCGACCCACAACAAAAATACACCAACAATGAGCTGAAGATACAGCCCAGATATCTGTCCTGCAATGCCTGCCCCTAAAAAACAACCAATCGCTAAGCCTGGTGCGAGATTTTTAAAAACAGGCCACATGACTGCGCCCTTTTTATTGTGTGCCATCAACGAGCTGATAGACGTGACAATAATGGTCGCCAGTGACGTGCCTAGTGCCAGATGCATAATAACGTCAGCCGGGTAATCCATTTGGGTAAAGACGATAAATAATAGTGGTACGATAATCGTTCCACCGCCCACACCGAATAGCCCCGCCGCAAATCCTGCTAGAGCGCCTATTATTAAGAAAATGATTAGTTCCACAGGATAGTTACTTCTCGGTTAAATGATTGGTTAAAGGGTTATGTTAGTTAAATGCTAATTAATTCGAGCGCTGATTTAATCGTTAACTTAAACGATTTCTACTTGACCCACTTGATGGTAAGAGCGATTAAAATAAACCAAACTTTCATCTGTTCCATCTTGTTGACCGCTTTGTTGATAGCCGTGCCTGACGGCGACAACACGACATATAAGGACACTATGCGTGCCAACTTCTTGAACTTGCTCAATCTCACAGTCAAAATTGACCAATGCATCATCTAACACAGGAGCACCCGTTTGTAATTGCGTCCAAGAGCCATATTCAAATCGTTCTTCCGAACTCAATTTTGATGCAAATGCATTGGATATTTGCTCATGCTGTGCGCCTAACACATTAACGCTTAGGATTTTATTTTCAATAAAATGGGCATGTGAGCGAGACGTCTGATTCATGCAAACAAGCAATGTGGGCGGTGTATCTGTGACGCTACATACCGCAGAGGCGGTAAAACCATGACAACCAGAGGTGCCTGTTGTGGTAACAACATTAACGGCGGTCGTTAACAAAGACATGGCGTCTCTAAAATCAGTTGCTTCAATCATCATGTGCCTCCTAAATTTGACTATCACTGGTCTTGTTCTTATATAGCAGATGGCGCTTAGGCAGTCAGTTCTTTACGAACGATTGCTGCGCCTGCGCTTAAAGCCGCAAGCTTACCGCGGGCTACTTGGCGAGACAACGGTGCCATGCCACAGTTAGTCGAAGGATAAAGCTTGTCCGCATCGACAAATTGCAGGGCTTTACGTAGCGTATTGGCCACTTCTTCAGGGGTCTCAATAGTATTGGTTGCTACATCAATTGCACCGATCATCACTTTTTTACCACGGATCAATTCTATTAAATCCATTGGAACATGTGAGTTTTGACATTCAAGTGAGACAATATCAATATTAGACTGTTGCAATTTAGGAAAGGCTTGCTCATATTGACGCCACTCTGAACCCAATGTCTTTTTCCAATCAGTGTTGGCTTTAATGCCATAACCGTAGCAAATATGCACTGCCGTTTCACATTTTAGACCTTCGATGGCACGCTCTAGCGTTGCGATACCCCAGTCATTGACGTCATCAAAGAACACATTAAAAGCCGGTTCATCGAATTGGATAATATCCACACCCGCCGCTTCCAATTCTCTCGCTTCCTGATTCAGAATTTTAGCAAATTCCCAAGCCAATTTTTCACGGCTTTTATAATGACCATCATACAGCGTATCAATCATCGTCATCGGACCGGGCAGTGCCCATTTAATCGGCTGATTGGTTTGCTGACGTAAAAACTTAGCATCTTCAACGAATACCGGCTTTTGGCGGCTCACCGCACCAACGACAGACGGCACACTGGCATCATAGCGATTACGAATTCGCACAGTCTTGCGCTTCTCAAAATCGACGCCATCAAGATGCTCAATAAACGTGGTCACAAAATGCTGACGGGTCTGCTCGCCATCACTGACGATATCAATGCCTGCATGCAGTTGTTCCTGCAATGTCAAACGCAGCGCATCTTGCTTGGCTTCAATCAATTGCTCACCCTCTAATGCCCAAGGTGACCAAATTTTCTCAGGTTCTGCCAACCAAGAAGGTTTGGGTAAGCTGCCAGCGGTTGAGGTCGGTAATAATATTGGTGTCGGTGATAATGTTGTCATGTGATTCATCTTCTTATTAATTTGTATTCTATATTTCGGCTAGTTAAGCAGCGCATTTTTTAACAGTGTGGTTGGTCACCACATAGCTTGCCGCCCACTCTTCAAGAATGGCTTGGTATGGCTTGATGAACTGCTCTTCAGTAAATTTTCCTTGCGTCACCGCCATTTGGCTGCGCTCTTCACGGTCATACACAATTTGAGTCAATGAATAATCTTGGTACTTTAAGCTTGGCTGATACACTTGAGCCGCTGTAGAATTGGCATTGTAAATCTCAGGTCGATAGATCTTTTGGAAAGTTTCCATCGTACTAATAGCACTAATCAGCTCAAAATCGGTGTAATCACTCAGCAAGTCACCCGCAAAATAAAACGCTAAAGGCGCAGCACTATCTGCAGGCATGAAGTAGCGAACCGTCAAGCCCATTTTGTGGAAATAATCATCGGTTAATGAATACTCATCCTGTCGGTATTCAACCCCTAATACCGGATGCTGGTTGGCAGTACGGTGATAAGCTTTACTGGTTGACACGCTGAGGCAAATAACTGGTTGTTTATTAAAGTTGGCTTTATAAGCCTCTGAGCTCAATAAGTATTGAAACAGTTTGCCGTGTAAATCACCAAAATCTTCTGGCGGTGGAGATGATGGATTTTTATCGAAATGTTCTAACAGTACGACGCTAAAATCATAGTCGCGTACATAGGAGGAGAAACTGTTGCCGATCATACCGTCAATATGCTTATTTTCTTTATGGTCAATAATTGTTGTTTTTAGCATCTCGATGATAGGGAATTCATTACCATCGCCTTCAATATCCATGTTTGCAGAAATAATATCAACATCAACAGAATAGCGGTCTGCAGTCGGATTGTCCGAATGTGCCAAGGCGTTAAAGCGATTATTGATCATTCTTAAGGTTTTGCGTAAGTTCTCTTGACGATGCTCGCCACGAGCCAAATTCGCAAAGTTAGTCGTTAGACGTGTGCTGTCTGCAGGATGATAGTTTTCATCAAAACGAATGCGCTTAATTGAACAGGTGAATTCTTTACTCATGGTGATTCGCTACCTTCATCTAATCTCGTTATCTGAGATAAAACCAAATTTGTGTATGAGGTAATCATACCTAAACCAAACCATGAATAAAAACGATGTAATCTAATTTAAAGATGAGTAAGATTCATGTTATTAAGTTGTTGGTAGGAAAGAGGATGAGATAGCGAAGAATTCATAACCAGAGAAATCAAAAAAACCTCTTTTGATTTCCTGTTTTTCAAATGAGCAGCGAGCAGTCAATCACTTCCTATGTGATTGACCTAGACACTTTATCTACACTGATTATCAACACTGATTATCAGCACTGATTATTTTTCGATGACTGGGCTTTCCTTATCTTTGCCATGCGGTATCAACCATTTACTAAACCATCCTGACAAATCATCCATCAAGGTATAGACCACCGGAATGACAACTAGGCTTAATAAAGTCGATGTCACCAAACCGCCTAATACCGCAGCGGCCATCGGTCGACGGAAGGTTGGGTCAGCATCGCCCCAACCAAATACCAATGGCAACATACCAGCACCCATCGCGATAGTAGTCATAATGATAGGACGCGCGCGCTTACGACACGAATCAATAATGGCCTCAAAACGTGCCAAACCACGGCGCTGGGCTATCAACGCATAATCGACCAACAAGATGGAGTTTTTGGTCGCAATGCCCATCAGCATAATAAAGCCAATCATCGAGGGCATCGACAGGCTGCTGTTGGTAATCACCAAGCCCACAAAGGCACCACCGATAGACAGCGGCAATGCCATCAAAATGGTAAAAGGCTGCAAGATACGCCCAAACAATAATATAAGAACGCCTAAAATACATACTACACCGACCGACATCGCAATCACAAAGCCACTGAATAACTCGGCCATATTTTCTGCTTGGCCTTGATCAATAATAGTCAAAGACGCTGGTAGTTTTTGCATACTAGGTATATTTTTGACTGCTTGTACCAAATCACCAAGCTCACCATTGGCAGGCTGGACGGTAATGCTAATCGCACGCTCACGATCGAGGCGACTGATTTGCGCAGGTCCAGTACCAAAGTCTAACGTCGCAACCTCACCGACACGTACTCCCTGTCCTGCTGGTAGAGCGCTTGGTACATATAAGCCTTCTAGTTGGCTAACGTTTTGCTTAGCGATATCTGGCAAGCGTACTACTATCGGTATCTGCCTCGTATCCAAATTAAGCTTGGATAAACGCTGCTCATAGTCACCGACGGTCGCCACACGTAAAGTCGTCGCGATATCTTGCGTCGTCACCCCTTTATCCGCCATTGCCAGTCTATTTGGCGTAACGGTCAACTCTTGGCGCGGTAGACTGCGATCACTGGTGACAGCGCCAGCACTTGGTAACTCACGAATCTCTGCCATCATCTGCTGTGCGGTTTGCTCAAGCAGTTGCGGGTCGGTGCTGGTTAAAGAAAAATTATAACCCGTCTCACCGCCACTCGATAGACCGACCGTAAAGCGAGCGCCAGGCACTTCTGCTAACATAGCACTAATTTTACGCTCAATTTCTTGCTTAGAGCCACGCTCTGCCCTCGGGGCAAGCACAATATCTAGACCAGCGATATTCTCGGATTTACCACCGCTAGAGGGTGAATCCATTGCGGCCTGCGCCTCGCCTACCGAAGTAAAAATATTGGTCACTTCAGGCATGGCCAATATACGCTCACTTGCCAGCGCGGCAACTCGCTCAGTGTCCTCTAACGCAACATCAGGTGTTAGCTCAATCGATACACGCGTCTGGTCAATATCATTATCAGGGATAAAAGAGGTTGGCAGTAATTTCACCAACGCTAATGAAGCCACAAACAAGACTAAGGTAGCAGACATCGTAATCCAGCGATGATCCAGCGTCCACGAGACCACTTTAAGATACCAATCCATCAGCGCGCTTTGTTTTTCAACGTGCTTTTTTTCTGGTTTCAATATATACGCCGCCATCATCGGTGTGATAAGACGCGCCACCATTAAAGAGGCAAATATGGATAATGCCGCTGTCCAGCCAAACTGGCGGAAGAACTGCCCAACGATACCGCCCATAAAGGCAGTCGGTAAAAACACGGCAATCAAGGTAAAGGTAGTGGCAACTACCGCTAAGCCAATCTCATCCGCCGCTTCCATCGCCGCTTCATAAGGCGTCTTCCCCATACGCAGATGTCGAATGATATTTTCAACCTCAACGATAGCATCGTCGACCAGTACACCAATGACCAGCGACAATGCCAATAGCGAGATGATATTTAAGCTAAAGCCAAACAGATACATACCCAAAAAAGTAGGGATGACGGACAGCGGTAACGCCACAGCAGCAACAAAAGTCGCGCGAATATTGCGCAAAAACAAGAACACCACGACCACCGCTAACAAGCCGCCTTCGATCAGCATCCGTAATGATGCTTGGTAATCTTCAGCGACTGGCGTTGCTCGATCATAGACTTTTTCGATATCGATATTGCCCACATCTGCAGACAGCTTAGCAAGCTCGGCGTCAACCAGTTCCATTACTTCAACTTCACTAGCACCACGCGAGCGGGTAATATTAAACGCAACCACCGTTTGCCCGTCGAGCTTGGCAATGGAGCTTGGGTCAGCAGCGCCATCAGTGATGTCTGCCATACGTCCAAGCGCTTGCGTACCGCCAGTAGGAACAGCTATTTGTAAATTATTAAGCTCGCTTGCACGCTCAACAGCGCCAAGGACACGGATGGTTTGTGTGGTTTTACCAACTTCGGCTTCACCGCCTGAGCTGTCTTGCTGAATGCCGGTAATTTGATTAGATAGTTGTGCAATAGAGAACTTCAAGCCACTCAGTGCGATAGGGTCAGCGGCGACGGTAATCTCACGCTGCAAACCGCCAATACGGCTGACCGTGCTGACACCGGGTATGTCAGAGAGGCGTTTGGTGACGGTATCATCAACAAACCAAGATAAGTCCTCCACATTCATATTTTCAGCAGCAACAGAGTAAGTAACAACTGGAAATCCTGATGTTGAGACTTTGGTAATAATGGGGTCATTGGCAGCGGCTGGCAAATCGCCACGTACCTCACCGACTGCTGAACGTACATCGTCGACCGCTTCTTGGATGTCTTTTTCTAAGACAAACTCGGTGACCATAGTCGCCGCGCCAGTCTGTAGCGTCGTACGAATATGCTTGACGCCCTCAATACTGGTAAGCTTGTTTTCTACCTTTTTTGCAATATCATTTTCAAGCTGGGAGGGCGCAGCACCCGGTAAGGTGACGGTAACCACCACCGCTGGCAAGTCAATATCAGGAAACTGCTGCACCTTCATTTTCATAAAGCCATAGATACCGCCCAAGGTCAGCAGCACAAACAGCAAGATAGCAACTAAAGGATTTCTAATCGAGTAAGCTGAAACATTTAAACTCATGAGCGCGCCTGCGTGGCTGTGCCAGTTGCTTGTTTACCAGTTGCTTTCTTATTAACCGCTTCTTTATTCGCATCAGCATCAGCATCAGCATCAGCTTGCTTGCTCATTTTATTGATACCATCGACGATACGTACCAAGTCACCATCATTTAAAAAACTACCGCCTTGCTTCACAATACGACTCTCAGCAGGGAGTGGCTCTGTAATCGCCACACTATCGCCAAAGCGCTCGCCCAATGTCACGCGCTGTTGTTTGATACGACCTGTATTTTTACCGTCTTGAGTACTGATATTGGTCACCAGCATCACATAATCATAGCCATCATTGCTGACAATAGCGCTATTAGGTATGGTTTGGGCACTGCTGCTACCCAATAAAAACTCGCCCGTTTGATACATGCCTGCCCGCGCTTTTGCGTTAGCAGCGAGGCTGGCATAAATGGTGATTTGCCTATTATTATCTGCAGTTGGTGCGATACGGCTGACCTGACCCATGACAGAGTCGCCGCCTGGCAAGCTAACTTGCACCGGTGTACCCACATTAACCTCACCGATAAGCTTAGGGTCGATATCCGCACGCCACTCTAAAATGCCACCTTTAATAATGGTAAACAATGGCTCTCCACCCGCAACCATTCCAACTTCAGCCATTTTTTCACTGATGACACCGCTAACGGGTGCGACCACGTTGGCATTAGAGATACTTAAGCGCTGCGTACTCAGCCGAGCTTTAGATGCTTGTAACGCAGCCTGCGCTTGCAGTTTGGAAGTGCGATAGCGATCTGCTTCTTGTTTACTGATGGCATCAATATCAATGAGTGGCAGGACGCGTGCGGCATCGGCAGTGGCATTGGCAAGCGTTGCTTCTGCTTCGGCAACATCTGCTTCAGCTTGCAAGACTTGCTGCTCCATCGCATCGGTATCAAATATTGCCAGTACTTGACCGGCTTTGACGCGCTCGCCTTCTTCAACCAATATACGCTCAATCGCCACGCCATTCACTTTAGCACTGACATTGGCGATATCTTTGGCATTGATGGTTCCATCAGCACTTAGGGTATTACCAATATTATCTTGGCTTGGCATCACAGTTTCTACCGATAGGACGGCTTGTTCAGTATTAACATCATTTACCTCTCCGTCACTACTTTGCGTATTAGTAGAGGCTGGCGAATCATTTGTCGCTACTTTATCGCCACCCCAGTACTTTCCAACCAAAACGCCGATAACAAGCACGATTGCCAATACTGGCAACAACCATAGAGGAAACTTTGACGCTGGCTTATTTATTAGCCTGTCCGATTGACGGTATGGTGGTAGCTCAGATTCAACTGGCGGCTTGTTGTCTTCAACATCGCTCATGATAACTCTCTATAAATATGGGCAGTAATAAAATTGATATATTTAGTATATTGATGCTAAAAAACTGAGATTAATAAGGTGTAGTAACAGTAGTAAGTAACAGTAATAAGTAACCATAAAACGTCATAAGCAATTGGAATAAAAATCATAGCGCTTTACGATAGATCTTATTTAGTAAAGAAGTTGATAACGGTCTCTAAGACACTGTTTATTATTACAATAGTCTATAAATTTATTGAGGATAGCATATATTAAGCCATCCTCTTATTTATATATATAGTGTCTTATGTTCGTAAGTTTGGGATTTTCTAAAGATATTTTAGGGCAAAAATTCTTTTACAGCATATGTCATCAATAGGCGCTATATAGACAAATAATAGTAAGAACGTCACACAAATTATTTGGGTTGGGTATGAACACTATTTATCACTTATCATTCATAACTGATTATTAGTCACGTAAAAAATATAACGCACACTTTTGAAGGTGTGCGTTATATTTACGCCAATATTTTAAACTCTTTATAAACGTTACATTAAAAACGATATCCTACGCCGAGATAAGTAATATATGGGTCGATATCAAGGGTAGTACTCGAACGGATTAACTCCTCTCCTGCATCATTTTTAACGGTAATAGTAGTATCGCTATTTAGTTTCGCATAAGAAATAGAACCTACACCAAACCATCTATCATTAAAGTCATAAGTAGCCCCAAGTGTAACGATCGGCGCAAATGCGCTGTCTGCTTCAACATCCACGCTCATGCCGCTAGCAGATTTCACATCTTCTAAAGCAGCGCCGGCTTTATTATCTTTAATATTTTGAATCTGATGCCCCGCAATTTCTAAATCTTGACGAATACCGGGATTGAGCTCAATGTCATTAAAATAGGCGTAAAGCACCCCAGCACCGACATAAGGACGGAACTTATTGACTCCAGATTTACCAAATTGGTAATGTACTTCAGCTGCTGGCAACCATGCTCGAGCACTGGAAGCCACACCATCACCCTGCTCTAAGTTAGTGATAGGTATATCTTTTGAAATCTCGAAATCACCCAACAGTCCTCCTGCAATACCACTTGGACTGACTTTGCCAGTTAATGGTGCAAAAACTTGTCCTTTACCTAAGATATCTACCTTCGGTGGTATACCCGCTTTCAACTCCATCGACCAGTTATCAGTAAGGTAATAGTTAAACAACAACCCTACCGTATCTGCATCGTCAGCTTGCAGTCCCGTGCCAGCGCTACTCCAGCTTTCTAAGCCACTGATTTCAGTAGTACCAGAAACATCACCTAGCACAAGAACGTTGGACAAATCCGTCTCAGCGCCTAAAGCGCCTAAAGTGCCGTCTATAAGACCGAAACCTTTCTGACCTTTAACAAGTACATCTCGTACGGTTTTGACTTTAACACTGCCGTTTTCAGCGACAGTACCATCTTTGATGGCTGTCGTGTTTTGCAATGGATTGGCAGTGCCTTGCGGAGCAGCATGTAACCAACCGGCAGAGACCGAAAAGCGTTTGAAGCTACCATCAGTTTTAAAGTAATCGAATTCTGCAAAAGCAGATTGGCTGAAAAATAATGGCGTAGCGATAGCACAGGTGAGTGCTAAAATCTTTTTCATGGGACATCCTTGTCTGAAAATTTATGCAGGAGATAATCGCCTAGATAGAGCGATAATCATTAAACAGATAAGACATGAGCTGGCAATATTAAGCCAATCAAGCTTCTAACTCCCTGTCAGAATCCGTCAAATTACTAGTTACCATATATTTTCGACAGCGTATTTTTGCGCAAAAAATACTGTAAAAATAAAATACAAGTAAACAATAGACTACTAAAAAAAGCGATCTACTGCATAAACTGCCACATTAGTAGCCATATATCAACATTGACTAGTGAACTGATAAGTAGATATTCGTCGACAAGAATACAAAGAACTTCTCTTTATATTCTCAATTTAAATTAGGATGGGATGAGAAAAACTGGTCTTTACTAGAGATTTATTAGGCTAATAGCCCATTAAATATTAGTAATTAAAAGTCCAGATATTAAGAGGCTAGATCATGATAAAAAGCTGCGAAGTTTAGATTTTTCGGGCTAAATTCTGGGTTGGATAAAAGTAGCGACGACCTCTTAACTGAGATACTGCTACACTCATTTATATGCAAACGAACATGGGAAATTGTTAGCTGTTAGCCATAAACAAAGATGCAATTAGTTAGCCTCAAGCATTAGTATAGCGACTGGCTTCCGGCATCCAGCGATGAATGAGCTGGCTGACATCCGCTTTACGTGCAGGATCTGCGATTAAATGTTTTGCGAGCCGCTGAGCAATGGCAAATAACTGCTCATCGCGAATGAGATCAGCCAAATAATAGCCAATATTACCCGTTTGGCGTTTGCCTAACAGCTCGCCAGGGCCTCGCAATTCTAGATCTTTTTGGGCAATAACAAAACCATCGGTACTATCACGCAACACGTTTAAGCGCTCAGTACCCGTCTCCGATAAGGGTTTCTGATAGAGCAGCACGCAGTAACTTTTGGTTGAGCCACGCCCGACGCGCCCGCGTAATTGATGTAATTGCGACAGACCCAATCGTTCCGCATTTTCGATGACCATTAATGAAGCGTTCGGCACATCAACTCCGACTTCGATGACCGTAGTGGCAATCAATAAATCAAGCTGCCCTGCTTTAAATGCTTGCATAATAGCTTGTTTGTCAGCCCCTTTCATTTTGCCATGTACCAGCCCAATACGAATATCTAAGCGCTCGCTCAAATCTTCATAAGTCGCCTCGGCAGCTTGCGCATCTAGCACGCTAGACTCTTCCACCAGTGAGCAAACCCAATACGCTTGCCTACCAGCTTCACAATTCACTGCAATACGTTCAATCACCTCATCACGGCGATTACGGTCAATGGTAACAGTAGTAATTGGCGTGCGTCCCGGTGGCAATTCATCGATAATCGAGGTATCCATATCACCATAAACACTCATCGCCAGCGTGCGCGGAATCGGCGTTGCGGTCATAATCAGCTGATGCGGTGTGCTACCAGCCACGCCTTTATTGGTCAACGCCATACGTTGTTCGACGCCAAACCGATGTTGTTCATCGATAATGACCAGTCCCAATTTAGCAAATTTGACTTGTTCTTGAAATAACGCATGAGTACCAACGACGATTTGTACGGTATTTTCTGCCACTGCTTCTAACGCTTCTCGGCGCTGCTTAGCCGTTTGCTTACCAGCGAGCCAGCCGACCCCAATACCTAACGGCTCAAACCATTGTTTAAAATTAACCAAATGCTGTTCTGCTAAGATTTCCGTCGGTGCCATGACAGCGACTTGCCAGCCACTATCAAGCGCATAGCCTGCCGCGCCTGCCGCAACTAACGTCTTACCCGCGCCCACGTCTCCTTGTACCAAGCGCAACATCGGAATGGACGTTGCCATATCAGCAGTAATGTCTTTCATGACTCTTTTTTGTGCGCCCGTCAAATCAAACGGTAGCGCGGCAAATAGCTGATCAGCCAATGGGCTTTGCGTGGCACATTTGGGCGCTTTGTACTGATGTAATTGCTGACGTCGATATAATAGACTGAGCTGATGCGCGGTCAGTTCCTCAATAATGAGGCGCTGACAGGCAGCATGAGTACGCGCACTTAGCTGGGTTAACAGTTTATATTGCTGACCGGCGTCGGTATAAGTAGGCGGCGTATGCAGTAATACTAACGCTTCAAATATCGTCAGATTATAGACATTATTAGCCGTACTAGCAGCGACTGTATTGGCATCATTATTGGCATGATTATTTACATTATAAAGGTATGGATCAGCTCTATTGACGCTATTACTCATAGTATGGTCAGGCACACTGCGCGCCAATGTTGAGAAGATATCTTCTGGATAATCGGGCTCTGTTATCGATAATTTAGCTGGCTCAAAAGGCACTAACGGCAAGTCAGCAACGACTGCAAAATCCTCAGGCGTAAACAAGGTCATTGGTAGACCCTGACTACGAACCGTTTGCAAGGCAAGCTTAATTAGCGTGCGCAGCTTATTTTGATGTAAACCTTTGACGCTTGGATAAATAGGCTGTAAACCGGTATTTACTACTGTCTCATTGCTGCTGATAATCTGATATTCAGGATGATGTATTTGCTTGCCGTAACGGCTGACTTTGACTTCACCGAACAACTGCAAATGCGTACCTAAGCACATAGTTTGAGCAAGTCCACGATAAACCTTGAAAAATCGCAAAGATATCGTACCCGTATCATCATCTACAATCACTGTCATGCCGCTGCGGTTGGTATCAACATGCACGACGCGACCAGTAATTAAGGCGGCTTGCCCATGAGCCACATCGCCTATTGATACTAAGCGACTGCGGTCTTCGTAATCACGTGGCAGATGTAGCAGCAAATCAAAAATACGGGCGATACCCAATTGGGTTAATTGCTCAGCTACTTTTGGTCCAACACCTGCCAGCGCCGTCACCGGCATATCAATTGCTGAGACGACCATATCAGAGCTTGCATGCTTTGATGCATTCTTTGATATAGGGTCTGATAAATGAGGTGAAGCAGAGTTAACCGATGTGGGCATCAAGAATCCTAACGATGTTAATATAAATTATATGGAGTCAACCGTCTGATGTTAAAATCTCTAGCATTTTATAAGCTGTCTTATAATGTGATAATAATCAATACTCTATAAAACGCTAAGCTATAACGCTAAATTATCATGATAACTAACCACCTAATGGCTTATGCTAAGCTATTTAGTCATACGACGTCTAGCCGATTTATGAGTAAACAAATAATTAATAGGGTTCATAGGCTATCATCCAGCAATGGTTTGTTTTATGACGCTAATTATAAGGTTTTTTATGTCCGTTCATTCTATGCGCTACCCCTATCGTTATTATTTAAGCCCTCATTATTTAATACTATTGCGTATTGGTCTGCTTACCTTATTTGGGCTATTTATTAGTGCTTGCAATAGTTTGACGCCAGTCGCTCCAACAGAGACGCTGATGCCGAATAAACCTAAGGTGGCATTAGTGTTGGGTGGTGGTGGTGCCAAAGGTTTCGCTCATGTAGGCGTGATTAAAGCACTAGAAGAGAACGGTATCACACCGACGCTGGTAGTCGGCACCAGCGTCGGTAGTTTGGTGGGTAGCCTATATGCCAGTGGTTATACAGCAAAGCAGCTTGAACGCTTAGCACTGGACATAACCGATAGTGAGTTGACAGACTTTACCTTATCTAATCAAGGCTTTATCGAAGGTATTAAGCTCAAAAACTTTATTAACGCTAACGTTGGTGGACGAAAGATAGAAAGTTTCCCAATCAGCTTTGCCGCGGTTGCTGCCGAAAAGCAGTCACTAAAAAAAGCCGTCTTTACCACTGGTGATGCTGGGCTTGCCGTACAAGCTTCTTGTAGTGTCCCTAATATTTTTATTGCGCCGCGAATTCCTGAAAAAGTCGGCAAAAAATATATCGATGGTGGCGTGGTCAGTTTAGTGCCGGTTGATAGCGCCCGTGATTTAGGTGCCGACATTATCATCGCCGTTGATGTCACTGCTGCTAACGCTAATATCTCTAACACTAACAAAATACCGACCGTTAATTCATTAACCAGCTTTTGGGGATTTCTTGAAAACAATATTGCCTTTAACGCCTTTAACGCCTTTAACGCCTCTAACGTTGCGAATGTCTCTAAGCAATCAAGCATCAATAGTGTCATACCAATGCGTCATGAGCGTGATCGCGCTGATATTGTTATTATCCCCAATGTCGGTCACATCAGTTCAATAGATACTAGCCAGCGCAGCGCCTTGATTACTGCTGGCGCGCAAGCCACTACCGCTCAGATCAGTGCAATTAAGCAATTAATTCACGAAAAAACTCAATTAGACAAAAAGACCAGTTAAAGAAAAGACTCAGCTCAAATATGAAATTTTCTAATTGATAGACAAGCACAGTGGCTACGACTCCACTGCTGACGACAAAAAAGCACCGCAGCAATAAACTGTGGTGCTTTCTTTAATGCTGTAAATACTAACTAAATGCTAAGCAAATACCGATTAAGCAAAACCTAGTAGTAAAGCATTTACTTAAAATCAGTCACTTAAAACTATTCACTTAAAATCATGCACTTAAAAACGGGTTACTTATTTAACACGCGCACGGTATTTAACTGCGACGGTATCATTAAGCCCAACGCCTTCAAGGTCCCAGCGTACTGCTTTATAGAACTTTAAAGGAATTTCTTGCAGCTGATTGTCAACCTTTCCACGTAACGGCATACGGGCAAAAGTATTGCCGTCCGCACTGCCATAGGGAAAATCAGGAGAGACGGCGCGCAGCAATTCCACTTGTTCTGGGATGCTCATCGTCACGGTCATTTTCCGGACTCGATCAGCATTGGTATTGGTAAAATAGCCTTGATACTCTAGGACATTACCTGACTGCAAACGCGTATTTGCCGTCACAGGAACCAGCACTTCTTGACCATTGGCATCCACACTAATCAATGACGCGGTGATTTTACTATTGACCGCTTGCGCATTTGACTGACTGGCTTGGTTGGTATTTGACTGAACAGCCACTGAATTATCAACCGCTTGTTCTGGCGTGGGCAACATCGCTGATGCCTGCGTTACTGCCATTACGCCAACGAGCGTACCGGCGACAACATGAAACAAGCGGTGTCCGCTCCATGCACTGAATGGATTAGCAAAATGGTTACTTTTCTTCATGACATTCATTATCCCTGGTTAATGTATCGGTAAAACGAAGCTAATAAAATTTAATGGTTTTTTAAAATGTATGATGGTGAGCAAGCTATCATCATATATTCTTATACTTAATCATGTTAGTTTTTTGAACTTCATTATTTTTATCAATTATCTGCGTAAGCTATCTGGAAAGCAATAGCGCTTAGCATAACAAAAAGCGTTTATACGTATACTAACCGCGTGTTGAGGTTGTGTATATCATTAATCAGCTAGAAAGGCTTATTAAGCCACTGAAATAAAAGATAGCTCATAACGGCGTTTTTTGCTATGGTAAATCTTTAGCGATCCTTTAGCGACAAGCATTTTCTGTCATGCCCTTTTTCTTATTCTAACGACTATTGCTGCCATTATGACTACTAGCGCCATGCCCCAGATCAACCCTGAATACGTCCATTGGTTCCGTAATTCTGCCCCTTATATCAATACGCATCGCGGCAAAACGTTCGTGATTATGTTTGGCGGTGAAGCGGTCAATCATCCAAATTTTAGTACACTGATTCATGACTTTGCTTTATTGCATAGCTTGGGTATCAAGCTGGTATTGGTGCATGGTGCGCGACCACAAATCGAAAAAAACCTCAAAGATGCTGATATCACATCGCCACTGCATCAAGACATTCGCGTGACACCCCGCGTCGCAATGCCTTCTATATTACAAGCCGTTGGTGCTATTCGCTTGCAGATTGAAGCCCAACTGTCGATGGGGCTTGCAAACTCACCCATGTATGGCTCGCGCATTGATGCGGTTTCAGGTAACTTTGTGACCGCTCGTCCTTATGGTATCCGTGATGGCGTTGATTACCAGATGACGGGCGAAGTACGCTCTATCGACGTTGAAGCGATTAAAAATAACCTAATACACGACCATATTGTGATTTTAGGCTCAATGGGTTATTCGGCGACTGGGGAAGTTTTCAACTTACTGGCTGAAGACGTGGCTCTGAGTGCAGCCGTAGCACTTGGCGCTGACAAACTTATATTCTTGGGCGAGGAAGCCGGTATCAATCACGATGATCGTTTATTACGTGAAATGATTCCAAATGAAGTCGACCGCTTCTTACGTGACCGTGATTTGAACTGTGAGATTAATTACTTTTTAAGCTGTGCCAGTAATGCTTGTCGTCAAGGCGTTCATCGCACCCACATCATCTCATACGCCAAAGATGGTGCGCTACTCGAGGAGCTATTCACTCGTGATGGCTCTGGGACACTGATTAGCCACGACCCTTATGAAGAGATTCGCCGTGCTGACATCGACGATGTGGTGGGGCTGATAGAACTATTATCGCCGCTAGAAGAGCAAGGCATCTTGGTTAGCCGCTCACGCGAGCGTTTGGAGCAAGAGATTGACAACTATAGCGTCATTGAGCGCGATGGCATGATTTTAGGCTGTGCAGCACTTTATCCGCTCGATGCAGATTCAGCGGAGGTTGCCTGCGTCGCGGTACATCCTGAATATCGCAGCGGTAGCCGCGGGGCTGATTTGCTGGCGTTTTTAGAGCAACAAGCCCGCAGCCATGGGCTACACAAGCTATTTGTACTCACCACTCGTACCGCGCATTGGTTTGTCGAGCAAGGTTTTGCTGAAGTTGAGGCGAGCGCCTTACCTGAAGCACGGCGCGAGCAATATAATAATGGTCGTAATTCTAAAGTTTTTCAAAAAAATCTTTAGGTAACGCCTGAATTGACTCTAATACGCTCACTGATATCGGTTGTGCAAACCCTATGCTGTTGAATTAAAAAATCTTCAATCCTAATAGCTTGCGTTACAAAATCAGTCATAAAACCTGCCACAAAACCCGTTACAAAAAAAGCCCTCTAATATTAGAGGGCTTTCTTATTATCTTTTATAGATATCTTTTATCATTGCTTCTTAACAATGCTAATAACGCATTATTTTACTTTTAATAGCTCAACAGTAAAGATAAGCGTGCTGTTAGGCTCGATACCTGCGTTGCCCGCTTCGCCATAAGCGATATCAGCTGGAATATAAAACTCGTATTTACCACCCTCTTTCATCAACTGTAGACCTTCAGTCCAGCCAGCAATAACTTGATTGAGTGGGAATTCAATTGGCTCACCGCGCTCATAAGAGCTGTCGAATACAGTACCGTCGATCAATTTACCTTCGTAATTTACTTCAACCACGTCAGTTGCTTTTGGTGATTTGCCAGTACCTGCGGTCACTACTTTATATTGTAGACCCGAAGCTGTGGTTTTTACGCCTGCTTTCTTACCATTCTCTGCTAGGAATGCCGCGCCTTTGGTTTTATTTTCACCCGCTTTGCTTTCCATATCTTTCACAAACTTCTCTTCTTGGTCTTTTTGATAAGTCATCAATACTTCTTCCATTTGCTCTTTAGTCAACGCTGAGTCTTTACCTTCATAGCCGTCACGAAAGCCTTTCTCAAAGGTATCAAGATCCAAATCGCCAACTGCTTCTTTATTTCCTTCCGCCATCATAAAGCCCAAACTATAACCCACTTTTTCATTTGCTGGGCTTTGCTCAGTGACAGAAACGCTTTGGGCTGCGGTTTCTTGATTACCGTTGTTAGTGCTACAACCTGTGATTAATAACATAGCGCTAGCAAGTGCACCGACGCTTAGGGTAGTAATTTTTTTCATAGAATACTCTCAAATTGTAATAATAGTGGCGAGATGTCACATTCTCTTATAATAGCAAATCTTAGTTTTGGGGGCTATGATTCCCTTGAAATTATCGGTCAAATGTACAGTCTATGTTAATATTTGCCGCAAAAATAACAACTTATCACACAACTATAGTAAGTGGTTAAGCTTTCTGTCTTTAAATCTATCATTACATCAGCTAAGCTAAATTAGTTAAGGTAACAAGTAACAGAACGTAGATTTTGTTAACAATCGCCAAAGTCAGTCTACAACTACGTTCTTAAATAATTTTAATTAAAAATACTAATAATTAGGTATGTGTTTGCTAAAAGTAAAAATGCTCATATTTAGCAGCATGCATTACTTAATCGCTTATACATGATTATTCAAGGAGGACAGGATGAATCCAATGTTTACATCGTTCAACGGTTATCTTGGTGGCCCTATAGGTTCCATCATCGGCGCTATTTTGATTTTCATCATTGGCTGGCTGGTTGCCCTCGGTATTGCTGCGCTTGTGCGCGGTGTGTTATCTAAAGTCAATCTCAACCAGCGTATGAATTCTTCAACCGGTAAAAGCTACGATCTAGAGGGCATTATCTCGAAGATTGTATTTTGGTTTATCTTCATCATTGCTATTTCAGGCGCGCTTAGCCAATTAAATCTAAATTCTATTTCGACACCGTTTGCGAATATGGTCAATCAAGTATTGGCATTTATTCCTAATCTCATTGGCGCAATTGCTGTTGGTGTAATCGGTTGGGTTATTGCAACCGTTGCACGTACCGCTATCAATGCTGGACTCGCCAAAACAACGATGGATGAGCGTTTAAGTGCTCATGCGGGCGTGAAACCTATGAGCAGCACTATTGCTGACATCGTTTATTGGTTTATCTTACTGATAGTACTAACGATGGTACTAGGTCAGTTAGAGCTTGATGGTTTGTTTGCTCCTTTAAGTATCATGGTCAGCCAAATATTTGACGCAATTCCCAATATCTTGAAAGCTGGGATCATACTGCTGATTGGTTATGTTATCGCTAAAGTCGTGCGTGGCATCGTTACCAACTTAGTGGCAACGTTTGACGTACAAGCATTGGCTTCAAAAGCCGGCTTAAATGATCAAAACAAATTACCTAATATAGCAGGGTCTTTAGCCTTTTTAGTCATCATTATCCCTACTATCATCGCAGCCTTAGAAGCGTTGAAGATCGAAGTCATTGCTCGTCCTGCAACCAACATGCTTAATAAAATCACTGCAGCGTTGCCTAATATTCTTATGGCGATAGCAATTTTAGTAGTGACTTACTATATCATGCGTATGGTCGCTAACATTATTAAAGGCTTAATTGAAAACACTCAGATCAATCAATTACCCGCCAAAGTTGGTCTTCAAGATGCTATGGGTAATCAGAGAGTTTCTGACTTAGTCGGCTATGCAATTATTTTCTTTGCGATGTTGTTTGCCTCTATCGCAGCAGCTGACTTACTAGGTTTTGAGCCTATCTCAGCAATCATTACAATGTTTATCGCTTTCGGTGCCAATATCATCCTAGGCGCGATCATCCTGTTTATTGGTTTCTGGCTTGCCAACATCATTGCTGGTGTCGTCGAGCGTTCTGAACAAGGTTCGCAATTCCTAGCAAATATCGTTCGTGTACTAATCATGGGCTTAGTACTTGCCATGGGTCTAAAAGCAATGGGTATTGCTGATTCTATTGTTAACCTAGCATTTGGTCTAACCCTAGGTGCGGTGGCGGTTGCATTTGCCCTATCGTTTGGTCTTGGTGGTCAAGAAGCAGCAGCACGCTTCCTACGCAAAATGCAGGACAAAATGGACAGAGAACGTGACGAAGCAAAAGCGAAATCTGCTTTAAATCCGAGTTCATCGACTCAAGATAAATTTGCGTCTTCGGTTCGTGAGAACACACCGAGCGCGGCGACAAATAGCACTCCTGTAGCAACTACGAAGCCAGTAGCAACTACCACTCCTGTAGTAGGTACAGATCTTGATAACCCTAATACAAGTACTCCTACTCAATTAGGTTCAGATTCACGTACTTCTAATCATTTAGGTTCAGATACGGTTGATGTCACACATATCGAAACTGACGACAATAGTAATAATTTCACCACCGGTAGTGGTTTTACTAACAAAGATGATGATGACAATTTAAAATAACTCCTCATTATTAATTTATTTTGCACAAAAGAAAGACAGCTCAGGCTGTCTTTTTTTATGGTTGATGATTCATATTTTATTTAGAATTCACCATTGCGTGCTGGGATAGAGACATTTATCTGAAGCCATGGTAATTCATTAACTTATAGATTTTTCTTAGGCTCCTGAATTATTTGCCTAGCTTTTGAATTCTCTGGTTCATCCAGACTGTGATGAGAGCGCTGATCATGATTCTGACTTTGCTGATGTAAGCGCTGTATTTGCTTGGTCAGCTGACGTTCGCGTTGGGTCATAGCAGCTACTGGCTGAATCCATAGATCAATATCAATGAAAGTATCTTCAGCTTCAGTTATAAAATCGATACCCAGCACAATGATATGATGAAGCTCAGCAACTGGTAAACGTGTGGCAACGTCTTGCGCAATTTTTGACAGATTTGGTTGAATAGTCGCCTTGCTATGCTGCCCTTCTGACTCCTGTCCATAAAATATCAGCACATAATGCCGACCTAAAAAATCAGACACAGTCCCAACCTTTTGGTATCAAATAAATATGGCATAGTGTACGTTGCAACTTACACACATCATGCTATCGTGATTGTCATTGCCGCACTACTTAGCGAAAAATCAAACTATATAAGAACAATTATACACAGTCGCTTTCATAGCAGTGGCTTGTTATGATGATATAAAAGCCGTAGCGCTGGCATATCGATTTATAGATTATAAAATGTCTAAAAATTGTTTATCAATTTTACTTATTTAATGACTATCGTATGATAATAAGGACAGAACATCATGAAACGCTTTAAAGAAAAAACCGTTATCATAACAGGTGCAGATTCAGATATTGGTCGTGCAACGGCTACTAGGTTCGCAAGAGAAGGCGCTAATTGCATACTGGTCGGCATTAATCATGACCTGTTAGAGTATATCTACAAGGAGCTTCCGCAAGATCACACATGGATCAATACAGGTAACCACCTTACAATAACCAGTGATGTTAATGATCCAACCCAAATTGTAAGATTAATAGAGCATGTGCTCGAGAAATATGAGCATATTGATGTGATGGTCAATATAGATACTGCCGTTGGTATTCATCAATCAGTCATTCCATATTTAATAAAAACAAAAGGTAATATCGTTAATGTATCAACGCTAACTGCTATAGCAGCCGATTGGAATATTAATACCTATAAAGCTGAACAAAACAGCTTGACTGATACCACAAAGGCAATGGCATTAAAAAACGCACCAAATGGTGTGCGTATTAATGCAGTAGCTGCTGGCTTAGTGACAACGGATACCAGTTCAAATCCTTTTTTGACCCACTCTCCACTAGGAAAAACAGCGACACCTGTTGATATTACAGCCGCCATTATGTTTTTGGCCAGTGATGATGCAGCAATGATTACCGGTGTTAATCTGCCTGTCAATGGTGGTGTTAGCGCTTCTAGTTAATGGTTAACTGCACTTTTAAAATGCCTATAGGCTAGTAAATTGCTTATACCACATAGCATTGAACCAAACCCTTAGAATAAAGATCAAAACCCCTGATACATTCATATCAGGGGTTTTTATGTATAGATGCTTGTGAATGACTGTTTTAAAAATAATATTAACCAGCTAAATTATTAACGTCCTTTAATGGCTGCGACAGGCGCTCAGGATGTCTTGGCAAAACACCTTGATACTGAGCATATATTTTCGGCAAATCCGCTTCGATATTCCCGGTAGGATAAACCAAAGACATAAAACGTATTTCTTTGGTTTTATAGTCGAGCGCTACCGGCAAGATGGGCACACCAGCGCCCACGGCTAGATAGTAAAAACCAGTTTTCCAGTTTTTCGTGTACTCGCGTGTACCTTCTGGCGACAATCCTAAAAACAGTGGTTCACCAGTTTTGAATCGATCAATACTGGCTTGTAGGACTGAGCCTTTATTACTGCGATCAATAGGAACAACACCTATCCAATTCAACAGCTGTGCAAGTACTGGTATTTTAAATAACGTATGTTTGCCCATGATGCTGATTTTTAGGTCAAGAGCAAATAAACCGGGTATCGCATAAACACCATCGACATTCGACGTATGCGGAAGCGCTAACACAACTGCCTGTGGAATATTTGGAATCTCTCCAACCGTACGCCAACCTGCAGCTTTTAATAAAGCTGCAGCGATTACTGGGGCAACTTTATTACCACGTCTTGGCACTAAATTACCTAGCTGCTTTTTGCTAAGTCTTGGTAATATCTTAGAGCGCGTAGATTGAGCAGCAGCTTTAGAGCGATTAAAAAACTTTGATGTCATGACGGCACCATATAGTAAAAGATACTCGTATAATAACACTAAGCTTCTGCCACTAAGCTGGATTTTGCATGATTTTGTTATGTTATAGCTTACTTAATCATAAATATAAATAATGATAGCCGCTTGATAGTGGCTGTTCACTGATAGCACTTATGAGATGTCAGCTAGGTTGCCTTTGTTCTCAAGCCATGATTTGCGATCAGCAGCACGCTTCTTAGCCAACAGCATATCCATCACACTGTTGGTCAATATCATGTCATCCATATCCAGCTGTACTAAACGACGAGTATCACGGTTCATGGTGGTCTCACGTAGCTGCTCTGCACTCATCTCACCTAGGCCTTTAAAGCGTGTAATTTGAGCTTTTTTATTGCCAGGTACTTTTGCCAAAATGTGTTTTAGCTCAGGCTCATCTAACGCGTAATGCACCTCTTTACCCACGTCCACTCGGTATAAAGGTGGCATCGCCACAAATAAATGACCTGCATCTACCAATGCAGGGAAATGTTTAACGAATAAAGCGCAGATGAGCGTGGCAATATGCAGTCCATCGGAATCAGCATCTGCCAAAATGCATACCTTATCATAACGCAGCTCAGACAAATCATCGGAAGCCGGATCAACACCGATAGCGATAGCAATATCATGGATTTCTTGACTTGATAATACCGTGTCTGATGATACCTCCCAAGTGTTTAAAATCTTACCACGCAAGGGTAATATCGCTTGATAGTGGCGGTCGCGAGCTTGTTTAGCACTACCACCCGCAGAGTCCCCTTCTACCAAAAACAGTTCTGCTCCATCGCGTAAATCACCACGACAGTCAGCGAGCTTACCGGGCAAAGCGGGACCTTGAGTGATTTTTTTACGGGCTACTTTTTTAGCAGATTTAAGGCGGCGTCCCGCTTTATTGATGGCCAACTCTGCAATCTGTGCACCCAGATCGGCATGTTGATTTAACCACAAGCTAAAGGCATCTTTTGCCAACGTTTGTACCGCTCCAGCCGCTTCACGACTCGATAAACGCTCTTTGGTTTGTCCTGAAAACTGCGGCTCAGAAAATTTAAGCGACAAGATGTAATTAATCCCGTCCCACACATCTTCTGCGGTCAGCTTTACACTACGCGGTAGTAAATTATGAATATCACAAAACTCACGTAGCGCCTCTAAAATACCTGTACGCAGACCATTAACATGTGTGCCGCCCTGAGCCGTCGGGATAAGATTCACATAGCTTTCTTGAATCGGCGTACCGCCATCAGGCAACCAAGACAACGCAAAAGTAATACCAGCACGCTCGCCTTTCTTGGCATCATAATGATAATAAAAAGGCTCAGGCGGTAACGTCTCAAGACCGTCTAGCTGCTCATCTAAATATTCAACAACCCCATCAGTAAATTGCCAGACCACTTTTTCATTATTGATATCATCGATGAATTCAATCGTCAGCCCAGCTGCTAGCACCGCTTTGGCTTTTAAATTGTGTTTAAGTTGCTTCACATTAAACTTTGGCGTATCAAAAAAACTGCCGTCTGCCCAAAAGTGCACTTTGGTACCACGTTTACGTTTATTTGAGCTAATAGTCTCAGTTAGAGTCGTCACTGGCGCTCCGTTCTCAAACGCCATCTCAAACTGCGTACTATCACGCCATACTGTCACCTCAACTCGCGTTGATAAGGCATTGACGACGGAGATACCTACCCCATGTAAGCCGCCTGACACTTCATAATTAGAAGTTGAAAATTTACCACCTGCATGTAAGCGAGTTAAAATTAGCTCAATACCGGATTGATTAAATTCGGGATGAATATCGGTTGGCATACCACGGCCATCATCTTCAACCGATAACGAACCATCGCTATGTAATTGAACTTTGATAATTTTGGCATAACCACCCAACGCCTCATCAACTGAGTTATCAATCACTTCCTGTGCCAAATGATTAGGACGCGTAGTATCTGTATACATACCAGGACGACGACGTACCGGCTCAAGCCCTTCTAAAACTTCTAACGATTGCGCATTATATTGACTCACAAATGCATCCTTAACTATTCATGTATGGTTAATTCTATTGAACCATTATAACCAAAAATCGCGACATTAACGGTAATAGTCAGTCGCTTACGTCATATAATGTCGTCTAGTTAATCCTGTACTAACTGCCCTAACCTATTAATCACCATTGGTAATTGCTCAGCAAAGTCACTAAACCTGTGATCGCCACCAGCTTGTACGTTTACCGTCGCTCCCTGCTCTTTATAAAACTGTTTAGACAGCTCAGGGTTTAATAGTTCATCACCTTCTTTGATTAGTACAGAGACTTTATTAGGATAATGAACGTTTAATAACTGATGCGCTTCAAACCATTGCAAATCTGAGTGTGTGATTGCCCAACCTCCTGTCGTGGTATAAAAAATTCGATTTCCAGACGCTGCTTCTTCGCTTTGACTATCTAGAACTAATTTATCGGCAAAGCGCTGTAAAGTAACGTGTGGCTGAGTACTAGGGTTCAATAATAGCGCCGGACAGCCTGTATGGTTGCTAACTAAGGTGGAAAAATATCCACCTAACGAGCTACCTACTAATACCGTTTGAGTAGATTCAAACTGCGCATCTTCAACATTATTATTCAAACTTTCTACTAATGATAATATTTGGCTAAAAACTTGGCTTGGCGATTTATTTAAATCCGGACGTAATACATTAATATCAGGATGGTTTTGCTGACAATAGCGTTCTAGCAACACTCCTTTGGTAGAGTTGGCATCACTATCTAATCCATGAATATAAATAATGTTCACGTATAATCTCACTTATTAATTTTGTTATGATCGTTAAATATAGACGATTAGAGTTGAGCATAGCACCCGCTCAAAGAAAATAGTAACAATTAAACGGCACACTATTATTCACTAGTTACGACATAATAGATTTATGCAGGTCAAAGGAATGACAATAATAGCGATGGAGTCGCCATGAATCAGCAGTTTGAACTGTTCGAGATTGCCAATCCCTGTATTGGTGTTTGTCAAAGCAATAAAAAAGGCTATTGCTTTGGTTGCCTGCGCAGTCGCCCTGAGCGTCAGTTATGGCATGAGATGACGACAGAGCAACGTCGTGAAGTGCTACGGCTCATAGTTGGTCGTAAGCAACGCATTGAGCAGATTAGACAGCGTAAAGGGGAGCAGTTGGGGTTTGATTTTGAAGAGGTGGGTGAGTTGTTTTGAAAATATTTAAGGCAATTGGATTTTTTTAGCTATTTTTTTTCTTCGATTTCTACTGACTGTCCAACATAGTATGCAGATTCCCAGAAAATAGCATCCCCACTAGGATATCCTTTTTTATGATCCATAAGACTTTCAGTCTGTGATTCAAATATAGTAAATCGATATTTTCTAGATACATTGGCTCTCGGAGTATTTGTTTCTATAACAATCTCCAAAAGGTAATCACCTGAAAACCATTTAAAATTACTTTCTAATAAATTATAAAACGGTTCAACTACTTCAGATGGAGCCTCTACACGATTCTTTTCTCCAGACTCATCTATTCGACGTGAGATTTCGTTCTTAAGTTTAATTTCTGCTTCTCGGTATAATTTTTCATCACTTCTATCAAAGTAATTAAGAAAGCTTACCAAATGACTCCATTCGGTTTAAGGTTTTAAATCAAAACTTGTTAGTAATACCAGTTGATTATCTTTTTGATTTGCAACATAAGTTTGAGCAGGTAAAGACATAACTTTTTTGTTATCCCTTAATATAACTGCATTCATCTTTTTTACACGGATAACTCGTCCGCCAATATTGCGTAATATAAGATGGATTTGTAGGTTAGGATTACCGACTTTATGCGTAATAAATATTCTAGAATACACTTCTAAATCTAGTTTAGCTCTACGTAGAAGAATATGGATAGGCGGCATTTGAGAAAGTATCAAGGCTAAGAGAGCAAAAAAAGCAGACCAAAATTTCCAATCTGTAATAATGTGATTAAAAGTCATTGTATAAATATCTCTCTGCTTACAATATTAATAGCTAAGTTGGAAAGATTTTCAAAAAATTAATTTTCAAAAAATAAGTATAATATATTTAATACGTTTTATGTAACACTCTATATCCTCGGATACTATTGCGATGTAAATACTTGAGAAGCGATTTTTCAGCTTCTTCACGTGCATCATGGAGATTTGCAGTCAATTCATCATCGAGATTACTAGATGGATACATTGCTTTTTGCGCATCGATTATTATTGGTAACTCAGGTGAGGAAACATAATTTTCATCATGTATTAATTCTAGGTAAAAAATCACAAGATTTAATGATTCAGCTATCAAGCGATCAAATGGTAAAAATTTTTCATATGCTTTGGATCCAATTAATATCCTCAAATCGAGTTTAGCAAGGCTATAATTTTCTTGAATATCAATAAACTTGTCTATGCGTAAATTATATACCTTACTTTCGTTTCTGCTCCAACGCTCCAGTTCCGTAGAATGAAGAACTTCCTCTTGAGTGAAGTGACGTTCTTCGCTTCGATAGGTAGGATCTCGTAAACTAACAGCAGCTTTAGAAATAATATGACTTTCCTTGACAAGTTTTTTTGTCGCTATATATACTTCTTTACCTACGAGATCTCTTTTCCAAGCTCTTATTCCATAGACTCCTACAACAATTGCAACTAATGCAGCTAGCCCAAGCAATATTTCTTTAGATAATGTTATCCATGCAATAAGTTCTGGACTAGGCATTTTCTTTCCCTATATAAAAATAGTTGGTCAATACTTAAAATTTAAATTTTAATAGACTTTAACCTAAAATTCATTATATCAACTAAGAAGAATTTAAGATAACTTTGAAATATTAATTCAAAAATAATAACTAATTTTAATAATCAAAGAAATCCCGCACAAAGAAAACCCCCTTCTGCTAACGCAGAAGGGGGTTTTCTAGGAATAGAGAGCTGACGATGACCTACTCTCACATGGGCGGACCCACACTACCATTGGCGCGACGATGTTTCACTTCTGAGTTCGGGAAGGGATCAGGTGGGGCCATCGTGCTATTGTCGTCAGCAAAGGGGGTTAGATATGAGTCTGTTATTTTTATTGTTTGACGTCAAGATATTATCTATTGGTCGATCAACTTGTAACCTAACTGAATCAAGGTTAAAGGTGATATCGAAATATTACTTTCTATGTTATAGCATAAAGCTATACAAGATAGATTAATTAGAGCTTTCATACAAACCACTTGGGTGTTGTATGGTCAAGCCAAACGAGCAATTAGTACAGGTTAGCTACACACATCGCTGTGCTTCCACACCCTGCCTATCAACGTCGTAGTCTTCAACGGCTCTTTAGGGAAATCTTATCTTGAGGTGGGCTTCCCGCTTAGATGCTTTCAGCGGTTATCCCATCCGAACGTAGCTACCGGGCAATGCCACTGGCGTGACAACCCGAACACCAGAGGTTCGTCCACTCTGGTCCTCTCGTACTAGGAGCAGATCCTCTCAAATTTCCAACGCCCACGGTAGATAGGGACCGAACTGTCTCACGACGTTCTAAACCCAGCTCGCGTACCTCTTTAAATGGCGAACAGCCATACCCTTAGGACCTGCTTCAGCCCTAGGATGAGATGAGCCGACATCGAGGTGCCAAACACCGCCGTCGATATGAACTCTTGGGCGGTATCAGCCTGTTATCCCCAGAGTACCTTTTATCCGTTGAGCGATGGCCCTTCCATACAGAACCACCGGATCACTAAGACCTACTTTCGTACCTGCTCGACTTGTGGGTCTCGCAGTTAAGCGCGCTTTTGCCTTTATACTCTATGAACGATTTCCGACCGTTCTGAGCGCACCTTCGTACTCCTCCGTTACTCTTTAGGAGGAGACCGCCCCAGTCAAACTACCCACCATACATTGTCCTCGGTATTGTTATACCTGAGTTAGAACCCCGACATGACCAGGGTGGTATTTCAAGATTGGCTCCACAAACACTAGCGTGTCTGCTTCAAAGCCTCCCACCTATCCTGCACAAGTCAGGTCAAAGTTCAATGTAAAGCTGTAGTAAAGGTTCACGGGGTCTTTCCGTCTAGCCGCGGGTACACAGCATCTTCACTGCGATTTCGATTTCACTGAGTCTCTGCTGGAGACAGCGCTGCCATCATTATGCCATTCGTGCAGGTCAGAACTTACCTGACAAGGAATTTCGCTACCTTAGGACCGTTATAGTTACGGCCGCCGTTTACTGGGGCTTCGATCAAGAGCTTCGCTTACGCTAACCCCATCAATTAACCTTCCAGCACCGGGCAGGCATCACACCCTATACGTCCACTTTCGTGTTTGCAGAGTGCTGTGTTTTTAATAAACAGTTGCAGCAGCCTGGTATCTGCGACTGCCAACAGCTCAAGGAGCAAGTCCTATCACCATCGGCAGCGTACCTTCTCCCGAAGTTACGGTACCATTTTGCCTAGTTCCTTCAGCAGAGTTCTCTCAAGCGCCTTGGTATTCTCTACCTGATCACCTGTGTCGGTTTAGGGTACGATTCGTTTATAACTATTGCTTAGAAGCTTTTCCTGGAAGCATGGTATTTGCCACTTCGCTGTACAAGTACAGCTTGCTATCAGATCTCAGTATAATGACAGTCCGGATTTGCCTAAACTGTCTACCTACATCCTTCCACCTGGACAACCAACGCCAGGCTGGCATAACCTACTCCGTCCCTCCATCGCATTATAAACAAGTATTGGAATATTAACCAATTTCCCATCGACTACGCCTTTCGGCCTCGCCTTAGGGGTCGACTCACCCAGCCCCGATTAACGTTGGACTGGAACCCTTGATCTTCCGGCGTGCGAGCTTTTCACTCGCATTATCGTTACTCACGTCAGCATTCGCTCTTGTGATACCTCCAGCATGCCTTACGACACACCTTCACAGGCTTACACAACGCTCCCCTACCACTTGAAAACAAATTCAAATCCGCAGCTTCGGCTCCTAGTTTGAGCCCCGTTACATCTTCCGCGCAGGCCGACTCGACTAGTGAGCTATTACGCTTTCTTTAAAGGATGGCTGCTTCTAAGCCAACCTCCTAGCTGTCTATGCCTTCCCACCTCGTTTCCCACTTAACTAGGAATTTGGGGCCTTAGCTGGCGGTCTGGGTTGTTTCCCTCTCCACAATGGACGTTAGCACCCACTGTGTGTCTCCCGGATATCACTCATCGGTATTCGGAGTTTGCATCGGTTTGGTAAGTCGGTATGACCCCCTAGCCGAAACAGTGCTCTACCCCCAATGGTGTTCGTCCGAGGCGCTACCTAAATAGCTTTCGGGGAGAACCAGCTATCACCGAGTTTGATTAGCCTTTCACCCCTATCCACAAGTCATCCCCTGGCTTTTCAACGACAGTGGGTTCGGTCCTCCGGTGCCTGTTACGGCACTTTCAACCTGCTCATGGATAGATCACTCGGTTTCGGGTCTATGCCCTGCAACTAAACGCCCTATTAAGACTCGGTTTCCCTACGGCTCCCCTAAACGGTTAACCTTGCTACAGAACATAAGTCGCTGACCCATTATACAAAAGGTACGCGGTCACCCTAATAAATTAAGGCTCCCACTGCTTGTACGCACACGGTTTCAGGTTCTATTTCACTCCCCTCACAGGGGTTCTTTTCGCCTTTCCCTCACGGTACTGGTTCACTATCGGTCAGTCAGGAGTATTTAGCCTTGGAGGATGGTCCCCCCATCTTCAGACAGGATTTCTCGTGTCCCGCCCTACTTAATATGTTAACGCTAATGTTTCGAATACAGGACTATCACCTACTACGGTCAGCTTTCCCACGCTGTTCTTCTACATTAGCATTAATCGGCTTCTCCCCGTTCGCTCGCCGCTACTTGGGGAATCTCATTTGATGTCTATTCCTAAGGGTACTGAGATGTTTCACTTCCCCTCGTTCGCTTCTTGTACAAGTACAAGATACCTACCTTATGGTAGGTGGGTTTCCCCATTCAGAAATCTCCGGATCACAGGATATTGCCGCCTCCCCGAAGCTTATCGCAGGCTGTCACGTCTTTCATCGCCTCTGACTGCCAAGGCATCCACCATGTGCGCTTCATTACTTGACCATACAACCCCAAGTAGTCTTGATCTATAAATAGATCTTAACTTCTAAGTGCTATATAAGTCTAATTATGATAACGATATCACCTATGTTTATACGCTTGATTCAGTTCTCTTTACTTTTTTAATAACTCACTACTGGGATAACAACTGATGTCGTTAAGTAGTGAGTTATTAAGGTTAGGAACAACGCGTGAACACGTGTTCCTAACCCAGACTCATATCTATGTTTTTAAATAGTTTCTATGCTCTCATCGAGTCACAGATTCTGTATAAAACAGAAGTAAATAATCAGTTACAATCATTTAATTCTGTTTATGCTTATTTTATATATTTACTATCGTATTTATTATGGTGGAGCCAAACGGAGTCGAACCGTTGACCTCCTGCGTGCAAGGCAGGCGCTCTACCAACTGAGCTATGGCCCCGTATATAATAATGGTAGGCCTGGGCAGACTTGAACTGCCGACCCCCGCGTTATCAACACGGTGCTCTAACCAGCTGAGCTACAGGCCTGTGTCTGCCTGTAAAGGCAAAGCGCTAATAATAAATACTAGCTAAACTAAAGAACAACTTGTTGTGAATTCTTGCTGACCGAATGCGTCTATAAGGAGGTGATCCAGCCGCAGGTTCCCCTACGGCTACCTTGTTACGACTTCACCCCAGTCATCAACCACACCGTGGTGAACGCCTTCCCGAAGGTTAAGCTATCCACTTCTGGTGCAATCAACTCCCATGGTGTGACGGGCGGTGTGTACAAGGCCCGGGAACGTATTCACCGCGGCATTCTGATCCGCGATTACTAGCGATTCCTACTTCATGGAGTCGAGTTGCAGACTCCAATCCGGACTACGATAGGCTTTTTGAGATTCGCATCACATCGCTGTGTAGCTGCCCTCTGTACCTACCATTGTAGCACGTGTGTAGCCCTGGTCGTAAGGGCCATGATGACTTGACGTCGTCCCCGCCTTCCTCCAGTTTGTCACTGGCAGTATCCTTAGAGTTCCCGGCTTAACCCGCTGGTAACTAAGGACAAGGGTTGCGCTCGTTGCGGGACTTAACCCAACATCTCACGACACGAGCTGACGACAGCCATGCAGCACCTGTATTCTAATTCCCGAAGGCACTCCCGCATCTCTGCAGGATTCTAGATATGTCAAGACCAGGTAAGGTTCTTCGCGTTGCATCGAATTAAACCACATGCTCCACCGCTTGTGCGGGCCCCCGTCAATTCATTTGAGTTTTAACCTTGCGGCCGTACTCCCCAGGCGGTCTACTTATTGCGTTAGCTGCGTCACTAAGTCCTCAAGGGACCCAACGACTAGTAGACATCGTTTACGGCGTGGACTACCAGGGTATCTAATCCTGTTTGCTACCCACGCTTTCGAGCCTCAGTGTCAGTATTATGCCAGAAGGCTGCCTTCGCCATCGGTATTCCTCCAGATCTCTACGCATTTCACCGCTACACCTGGAATTCTACCTTCCTCTCACATACTCTAGCTCAACAGTATCAGATGCAGTTCCCAGGTTGAGCCCGGGGATTTCACATCTGACTTATCGAGCCACCTACGCTCCCTTTACGCCCAGTAATTCCGATTAACGCTTGCACCCTCTGTATTACCGCGGCTGCTGGCACAGAGTTAGCCGGTGCTTATTCTGCAGCTAATGTCATCGTCCATGGGTATTAACCATGGAGTCTTCTTCACTGCTTAAAGTGCTTTACAACCAAAAGGCCTTCTTCACACACGCGGCATGGCTGGATCAGGGTTTCCCCCATTGTCCAATATTCCCCACTGCTGCCTCCCGTAGGAGTCCGGGCCGTGTCTCAGTCCCGGTGTGGCTGATCATCCTCTCAGACCAGCTACAGATCGTCGCCATGGTAGGCCTTTACCCCACCATCTAGCTAATCCGACTTAGGCTCATCTAATAGCGAGAGCAACAAGTTGCCCCCTTTCTCCCGTAGGTCGTATGCGGTATTAATTCGAGTTTCCCCGAGCTATCCCCCACTACTAGGTAGATTCCTAAGTATTACTCACCCGTCCGCCGCTCGTCATCTTCTAGCAAGCTAGAAATGTTACCGCTCGACTTGCATGTGTTAAGCCTGCCGCCAGCGTTCAATCTGAGCCATGATCAAACTCTTCAGTTTAATCTTGCTATGTAACCCTTTAAAGAGGCTACTAAACTTGGCTCATCTAATCTGGCAAAATCGCTAAAAATTATGTTCGTAATGAATTAACTTTGAGTTTTTTTACTGTCTTAAATGATAATTTTTATAGTTAGCATTCTCTCGAAAAGAGAGTCAACCAACTTTATTTTTATGCATTCTGAATCAGCAAAAATCCACACAAGTTGTTCTTTAGTTATGCTTTTAAATAGTATCACTCTACTGTCGTCCAGTAGATGATGTTCTTGCTAATCAGTCTAAGCCATTTGCTTATCTTGTTTAGCGAGCTGACTAGTATATCACAATGAAATAGTCTGTCAACCCTTTATTCTAATTCGTTTCAACGGGTTATCTGGGTTATAAGTTTGTTAACTTATTTGCCAGCTTCCTTTGCTGAGGTGCGTATTATAGACGCTTTTAATAGATTGTCAAGAACTTATTTTTTAATTGGTGTTAAAGTAAATGTAAACTCTAATGCCAATCTCGCTAAACTTCAGTACTAAGTGATCAATCACTTGCCCTAATATGTATAGCTTCGTTCCGATAGGGGCGTATTATACGCAGTTTCAGGGAGGGGTCAAGGGGTTTGTGGGGTTTATTTAATAATTAAGCAAATTTCTTGTGAAATGCTACCACCATGACAGTGTTTTGCTCTACAAAACGTACCTTTGGGTATTTATTTTAACTTTTTTGATAGCACTGTCTTTTAACATTCACTTTATAAAATAAAAAAATACTCAACTTTAAGTAGAAAACAATACTTTTAAAGTTGGAAATTGCCATACTTTCTACGTTGAAGTGATAAGGAGAATTTCTAAAGTTAGCATTTAGCAAAAGAAAGTGCTATAAATCTTTCTTAAATACCTTTGTTGTGCAAAAACCTCTTTCAAATAATTAAAAGCAGCTTTTAGGATATATAAGGTTGTTTAATGAAAAGCAAGTCCTAAAAAACAGTGTCAACTTCTTTGGAGTAAAGCATGACCGCTTGAACTGCGAAGCGGCATCTCTCAGACCTTTTTCATCACCAGCGTTTTATATAGCTCCCTAAAGCCCCAAATCCCGCACAAAGAAAATCCCCCGTCTAGATAACTAGTCGGGGGTTTTCTAGGAATAGAGAGCTGACGATGACCTACTCTCACATGGGCGGACCCACACTACCATTGGCGCGACGATGTTTCACTTCTGAGTTCGGGAAGGGATCAGGTGGGGCCATCGTGCTATTGTCGTCAGCAAAGGGGGTTAGATATGAGTCTGTTATTTTTATTGTTTGACGTCAAGATATTATCTATTGGTCGATCAACTTGTAACCTAACTGAATCAAGGTTAAAGGTGATATCGAAATATTACTTTCTATGTTATAGCATAAAGCTATACAAGATAGATTAATTAGAGCTTTCATACAAACCACTTGGGTGTTGTATGGTCAAGCCAAACGAGCAATTAGTACAGGTTAGCTACACACATCGCTGTGCTTCCACACCCTGCCTATCAACGTCGTAGTCTTCAACGGCTCTTTAGGGAAATCTTATCTTGAGGTGGGCTTCCCGCTTAGATGCTTTCAGCGGTTATCCCATCCGAACGTAGCTACCGGGCAATGCCACTGGCGTGACAACCCGAACACCAGAGGTTCGTCCACTCTGGTCCTCTCGTACTAGGAGCAGATCCTCTCAAATTTCCAACGCCCACGGTAGATAGGGACCGAACTGTCTCACGACGTTCTAAACCCAGCTCGCGTACCTCTTTAAATGGCGAACAGCCATACCCTTAGGACCTGCTTCAGCCCTAGGATGAGATGAGCCGACATCGAGGTGCCAAACACCGCCGTCGATATGAACTCTTGGGCGGTATCAGCCTGTTATCCCCAGAGTACCTTTTATCCGTTGAGCGATGGCCCTTCCATACAGAACCACCGGATCACTAAGACCTACTTTCGTACCTGCTCGACTTGTGGGTCTCGCAGTTAAGCGCGCTTTTGCCTTTATACTCTATGAACGATTTCCGACCGTTCTGAGCGCACCTTCGTACTCCTCCGTTACTCTTTAGGAGGAGACCGCCCCAGTCAAACTACCCACCATACATTGTCCTCGGTATTGTTATACCTGAGTTAGAACCCCGACATGACCAGGGTGGTATTTCAAGATTGGCTCCACAAACACTAGCGTGTCTGCTTCAAAGCCTCCCACCTATCCTGCACAAGTCAGGTCAAAGTTCAATGTAAAGCTGTAGTAAAGGTTCACGGGGTCTTTCCGTCTAGCCGCGGGTACACAGCATCTTCACTGCGATTTCGATTTCACTGAGTCTCTGCTGGAGACAGCGCTGCCATCATTATGCCATTCGTGCAGGTCAGAACTTACCTGACAAGGAATTTCGCTACCTTAGGACCGTTATAGTTACGGCCGCCGTTTACTGGGGCTTCGATCAAGAGCTTCGCTTACGCTAACCCCATCAATTAACCTTCCAGCACCGGGCAGGCATCACACCCTATACGTCCACTTTCGTGTTTGCAGAGTGCTGTGTTTTTAATAAACAGTTGCAGCAGCCTGGTATCTGCGACTGCCAACAGCTCAAGGAGCAAGTCCTATCACCATCGGCAGCGTACCTTCTCCCGAAGTTACGGTACCATTTTGCCTAGTTCCTTCAGCAGAGTTCTCTCAAGCGCCTTGGTATTCTCTACCTGATCACCTGTGTCGGTTTAGGGTACGATTCGTTTATAACTATTGCTTAGAAGCTTTTCCTGGAAGCATGGTATTTGCCACTTCGCTGTACAAGTACAGCTTGCTATCAGATCTCAGTATAATGACAGTCCGGATTTGCCTAAACTGTCTACCTACATCCTTCCACCTGGACAACCAACGCCAGGCTGGCATAACCTACTCCGTCCCTCCATCGCATTATAAACAAGTATTGGAATATTAACCAATTTCCCATCGACTACGCCTTTCGGCCTCGCCTTAGGGGTCGACTCACCCAGCCCCGATTAACGTTGGACTGGAACCCTTGATCTTCCGGCGTGCGAGCTTTTCACTCGCATTATCGTTACTCACGTCAGCATTCGCTCTTGTGATACCTCCAGCATGCCTTACGACACACCTTCACAGGCTTACACAACGCTCCCCTACCACTTGAAAACAAATTCAAATCCGCAGCTTCGGCTCCTAGTTTGAGCCCCGTTACATCTTCCGCGCAGGCCGACTCGACTAGTGAGCTATTACGCTTTCTTTAAAGGATGGCTGCTTCTAAGCCAACCTCCTAGCTGTCTATGCCTTCCCACCTCGTTTCCCACTTAACTAGGAATTTGGGGCCTTAGCTGGCGGTCTGGGTTGTTTCCCTCTCCACAATGGACGTTAGCACCCACTGTGTGTCTCCCGGATATCACTCATCGGTATTCGGAGTTTGCATCGGTTTGGTAAGTCGGTATGACCCCCTAGCCGAAACAGTGCTCTACCCCCAATGGTGTTCGTCCGAGGCGCTACCTAAATAGCTTTCGGGGAGAACCAGCTATCACCGAGTTTGATTAGCCTTTCACCCCTATCCACAAGTCATCCCCTGGCTTTTCAACGACAGTGGGTTCGGTCCTCCGGTGCCTGTTACGGCACTTTCAACCTGCTCATGGATAGATCACTCGGTTTCGGGTCTATGCCCTGCAACTAAACGCCCTATTAAGACTCGGTTTCCCTACGGCTCCCCTAAACGGTTAACCTTGCTACAGAACATAAGTCGCTGACCCATTATACAAAAGGTACGCGGTCACCCTAATAAATTAAGGCTCCCACTGCTTGTACGCACACGGTTTCAGGTTCTATTTCACTCCCCTCACAGGGGTTCTTTTCGCCTTTCCCTCACGGTACTGGTTCACTATCGGTCAGTCAGGAGTATTTAGCCTTGGAGGATGGTCCCCCCATCTTCAGACAGGATTTCTCGTGTCCCGCCCTACTTAATATGTTAACGCTAATGTTTCGAATACAGGACTATCACCTACTACGGTCAGCTTTCCCACGCTGTTCTTCTACATTAGCATTAATCGGCTTCTCCCCGTTCGCTCGCCGCTACTTGGGGAATCTCATTTGATGTCTATTCCTAAGGGTACTGAGATGTTTCACTTCCCCTCGTTCGCTTCTTGTACAAGTACAAGATACCTACCTTATGGTAGGTGGGTTTCCCCATTCAGAAATCTCCGGATCACAGGATATTGCCGCCTCCCCGAAGCTTATCGCAGGCTGTCACGTCTTTCATCGCCTCTGACTGCCAAGGCATCCACCATGTGCGCTTCATTACTTGACCATACAACCCCAAGTAGTCTTGATCTATAAATAGATCTTAACTTCTAAGTGCTATATAAGTCTAATTATGATAACGATATCACCTATGTTTATACGCTTGATTCAGTTCTCTTTACTTTTTTAATAACTCACTACTGGGATAACAACTGATGTCGTTAAGTAGTGAGTTATTAAGGTTAGGAACAACGCGTGAACACGTGTTCCTAACCCAGACTCATATCTATGTTTTTAAATAGTTTCTATGCTCTCATCGAGTCACAGATTCTGTATAAAACAGAAGTAAATAATCAGTTACAATCATTTAATTCTGTTTATGCTTATTTTATATATTTACTATCGTATTTATTATGGTGGAGCCAAACGGAGTCGAACCGTTGACCTCCTGCGTGCAAGGCAGGCGCTCTACCAACTGAGCTATGGCCCCGTATATAATAATGGTAGGCCTGGGCAGACTTGAACTGCCGACCCCCGCGTTATCAACACGGTGCTCTAACCAGCTGAGCTACAGGCCTGTGTCTGCCTGTAAAGGCAAAGCGCTAATAATAAATACTAGCTAAACTAAAGAACAACTTGTTGTGAATTCTTGCTGACCGAATGCGTCTATAAGGAGGTGATCCAGCCGCAGGTTCCCCTACGGCTACCTTGTTACGACTTCACCCCAGTCATCAACCACACCGTGGTGAACGCCTTCCCGAAGGTTAAGCTATCCACTTCTGGTGCAATCAACTCCCATGGTGTGACGGGCGGTGTGTACAAGGCCCGGGAACGTATTCACCGCGGCATTCTGATCCGCGATTACTAGCGATTCCTACTTCATGGAGTCGAGTTGCAGACTCCAATCCGGACTACGATAGGCTTTTTGAGATTCGCATCACATCGCTGTGTAGCTGCCCTCTGTACCTACCATTGTAGCACGTGTGTAGCCCTGGTCGTAAGGGCCATGATGACTTGACGTCGTCCCCGCCTTCCTCCAGTTTGTCACTGGCAGTATCCTTAGAGTTCCCGGCTTAACCCGCTGGTAACTAAGGACAAGGGTTGCGCTCGTTGCGGGACTTAACCCAACATCTCACGACACGAGCTGACGACAGCCATGCAGCACCTGTATTCTAATTCCCGAAGGCACTCCCGCATCTCTGCAGGATTCTAGATATGTCAAGACCAGGTAAGGTTCTTCGCGTTGCATCGAATTAAACCACATGCTCCACCGCTTGTGCGGGCCCCCGTCAATTCATTTGAGTTTTAACCTTGCGGCCGTACTCCCCAGGCGGTCTACTTATTGCGTTAGCTGCGTCACTAAGTCCTCAAGGGACCCAACGACTAGTAGACATCGTTTACGGCGTGGACTACCAGGGTATCTAATCCTGTTTGCTACCCACGCTTTCGAGCCTCAGTGTCAGTATTATGCCAGAAGGCTGCCTTCGCCATCGGTATTCCTCCAGATCTCTACGCATTTCACCGCTACACCTGGAATTCTACCTTCCTCTCACATACTCTAGCTCAACAGTATCAGATGCAGTTCCCAGGTTGAGCCCGGGGATTTCACATCTGACTTATCGAGCCACCTACGCTCCCTTTACGCCCAGTAATTCCGATTAACGCTTGCACCCTCTGTATTACCGCGGCTGCTGGCACAGAGTTAGCCGGTGCTTATTCTGCAGCTAATGTCATCGTCCATGGGTATTAACCATGGAGTCTTCTTCACTGCTTAAAGTGCTTTACAACCAAAAGGCCTTCTTCACACACGCGGCATGGCTGGATCAGGGTTTCCCCCATTGTCCAATATTCCCCACTGCTGCCTCCCGTAGGAGTCCGGGCCGTGTCTCAGTCCCGGTGTGGCTGATCATCCTCTCAGACCAGCTACAGATCGTCGCCATGGTAGGCCTTTACCCCACCATCTAGCTAATCCGACTTAGGCTCATCTAATAGCGAGAGCAACAAGTTGCCCCCTTTCTCCCGTAGGTCGTATGCGGTATTAATTCGAGTTTCCCCGAGCTATCCCCCACTACTAGGTAGATTCCTAAGTATTACTCACCCGTCCGCCGCTCGTCATCTTCTAGCAAGCTAGAAATGTTACCGCTCGACTTGCATGTGTTAAGCCTGCCGCCAGCGTTCAATCTGAGCCATGATCAAACTCTTCAGTTTAATCTTGCTATGTAACCCTTTAAAGAGGCTACTAAACTTGGCTCATCTAATCTGGCAAAATCGCTAAAAATTATGTTCGTAATGAATTAACTTTGAGTTTTTTTACTGTCTTAAATGATAATTTTTATAGTTAGCATTCTCTCGAAAAGAGAGTCAACCAACTTTATTTTTATGCATTCTGAATCAGCAAAAATCCACACAAGTTGTTCTTTAGTTATGCTTTTAAATAGTATCACTCTACTGTCGTCCAGTAGATGATGTTCTTGCTAATCAGTCTAAGCCATTTGCTTATCTTGTTTAGCGAGCTGACTAGTATATCACAATGAAATAGTCTGTCAACCCTTTATTCTAATTCGTTTCAACGGGTTATCTGGGTTATAAGTTTGTTAACTTATTTGCCAGCTTCCTTTGCTGAGGTGCGTATTATAGACGCTTTTAATAGATTGTCAAGAACTTATTTTTTAATTGGTGTTAAAGTAAATGTAAACTCTAATGCCAATCTCGCTAAACTTCAGTACTAAGTGATCAATCACTTGCCCTAATATGTATAGCTTCGTTCCGATAGGGGCGTATTATACGCAGTTTCAGGGAGGGGTCAAGGGGTTATTCTAAATGTTTATCATATTGGTTTGGTTGGATATGAATACTAGATAGGTTTCAATGAGTTAGCTTTAAAATTAAATTCTAGCTTATTATTTATAGTCGCTAAATATTAATTACCGACTGATCCTTATCATCTCTTTCTCAGAGCCTCATCGCCTTCCAAGCTTTTATCTTGTCGTTGCTTTATTATGCTGCCCCTATTCAACCGTGTATCTAAAACGGCTTATTATCTTAACGATAGCTTATCCCCATTCATAATTGTGGTAGTTCACAAGGTGTTGATAACTGTATTCATAGCACCTATATATGCATGCATTCCATATGGTTGCTATTTATATATGCATATATATAGGTAGAACGACTATTTAATCTAATTTATAAGAGTACGAAGCTATGCACTGTTCCTTGCCATCTAGTGTTAATAAACAGTTTTTGCTATAATAGTGGCTTTTATGACTTTACTTAATGGCACTTCTCGTTGACCTTACCTAAAAGGTAGCTTTTCTGAGATTTTAGCGATTCGATTATAGCTATTAGATTTTCATTAGTCATGACGCTATATGAACCTGAGCTTAGTGCTCTTAAGTAGTGCATATCTCTTACAACATATCACAGTGCTGGATATAATTGACGTAGTCCTACGGTTATATGATTGATGGTTGCAATCATCACTGCCAACGGACGCAAAAAGGTGAATAGATTATGGTAGCGATTACTTTACCCGATGGTAGCGTAAAAAACTTCGAAGGCAATACAACAGTCATGGAAGTGGCACAAAGTATTGGGGCAGGACTTGCTAAAGCGACCGTCGCTGGACGTGTGGATGGTCATTTAGTGGATGCGCACGACCCTATCGTTGCTGATGCTAAAGTCGAGATTGTAACGCCAAGAGATGATGACGGTGTCGATATCATTCGCCATTCTTGTGCCCACTTATTAGGTCACGCCGTCAAACAGCTATATCCTGATGTGAAGATGGTCATTGGTCCAGTTATCGATGATGGCTTTTATTATGACATCTATAGTGAAACGCCGTTTACACCTGAACACATGGAAAAAATCGAAAAGCGCATGATGGAGCTCATTAAGCAAGATTATGACGTTATTAAGAAGATGACGCCACGCGCTGAAGTGATTAAAATCTTTGAAGAGCGTGGTGAAGATTATAAGCTTAAGCTGATTAACGATATGCCAGGTGAAGAAGCCTTTGGTCTCTATCATCATCAAGAATATGTCGATATGTGCCGTGGTCCGCATGTACCAAACACTAGATTCTTAAAAGTCTTTAAACTAACCAAAATGTCAGGTGCCTATTGGCGTGGCGATGCAAAAAATGAACAGCTGCAGCGTATCTATGGTACGGCGTGGGCGGATAAAAAAGATCTAAAAGCTTATATTCAGCGCATTGAAGAAGCTGAAAAACGTGACCATCGCAAGATTGGTAAAGCGCTTAATCTATTCCATATGCAAGAGCAAGCACCGGGTATGGTTTTTTGGCATGCCAATGGTTGGACGATTTATCAAGTACTTGAGCAATATATGCGTAAAGTACAACATGATAATGGCTATGAAGAAATTAAAACGCCACAAATCGTCGATCGTAGCTTGTGGGAGCGTTCAGGTCACTGGGGAAATTATGCGACCAACATGTTTACCACGTCTAGCGAAAACCGTGATTATGCGGTGAAGCCGATGAACTGTCCTTGTCACGTACAAGTATTTAACCAAGGCTTAAAGTCTTACCGTGAATTGCCATTACGTATGGCAGAATTTGGCTCGTGTCACCGTAACGAACCTTCAGGATCATTGCATGGCTTGATGCGTGTACGTGGTTTTACGCAAGATGATGCCCATATCTTCTGTACGCAAGCGCAGATTCAACAAGAAGTCGCTGATTTTATTAAGCTGACGCTTGCTGTTTATGAAGACTTTGGTTTTGATAATATCATTATGAAACTCTCAACCCGTCCTGAAAAACGTGTTGGTAGCGATGAGTCTTGGGATTTTGCAGAAAAAGCATTGGCTGATGCGCTTGATAGCTCAGGGCTTGATTGGGCTTATCTACCAGGTGAAGGCGCATTTTACGGTCCAAAGATTGAATTTAGTCTCAAAGACTCATTAGGTCGCGTATGGCAATGCGGTACTATTCAGGTCGATCCTAATATGCCTGAGCGTCTTGATGCCGAATTCGTCAATGAGCAAAACGAGCGCGAAGTGCCCATTATGTTGCACCGTGCCATTTTAGGTTCATTTGAGCGCTTCATCGGTATTTTGATTGAAAACTATGCCGGTTGGATGCCAGTATGGCTGGCGCCGCAACAAGTGGTGGTGATGAATATCACGGATAAACAAGCAGAAACCTGCGAAAATGTCGTTAGTGACTTGAAAAAAGCAGGCTTACGCGCCATTAGCGACTTGCGTAACGAAAAGATTGGATTTAAGATACGAGAGAAAACATTAGAACGTATTCCCTATATGCTAGTATTAGGGGATAAAGAAGTCGAATCAGGCAGCGTCAACGTCCGAACCCGCGAAGGCGAAAATCTAGGCGTGATGAGTGTCCCTGAATTTATCACATTAGTAGAGACAGCTGTCGCCGAAAAAGGCAGACAGACACCAAAAACAGATCAGGAGTAATACCTATTAAACAGTCAAACCGTTTGAACATCAATGAAGATATCAGTGCCAAAGAAGTCCGTCTGGTTAAAGAAGATGGCGAACAAATGGGCGTGGTCGATATCGAAACCGCGATGAAAGCGGCACGTGAAGACAGTCTAGATTTGGTCGAATTGGTTCCCGAAGCCAAACCGCCTGTATGCAAAATCATGGATTATAAGCATTTCCTCTATGATCAAAAGCAAAAGGCGAAAGAAGCTAAGAAAAACCAAAAGCAGACTCAGCTGAAAGAGATGAAGCTACGTCCTAGCACCGAAGAAGCGGATTATCAGGTTAAACTGAGAAAAATCGTTAGCTTCTTAGAAGATCAAGACAAAGTTAAAATTAGCATCCGTTTCCGCGGACGTGAAATGGCGCACCAAGAAATTGGTCGCAAACAACTTGATCGTATCATTGAAGATACTGCTGATATCTCAAACGTCGAACAGTACCCTAAGATGGAAGGTCGTCAAATGGGTATGCTGTTAGGTCCTACTAAGAAAAAATAGTCTGTTAGATAGACTGCGATTAGTGGTGACTGTTAGTCTATATAGATATTTATAATCTTAACCATCAATATACTGCGGAATATTGATGGTTTTTTAGTATGCAAGCTTATAAACACACTCAGTTTAAAATAAAATAATCAGCTTAAAATAAGAAAATACGTTCAAAGTTGCGTTTATAGCAACGTGCTAGTGCCGTCAATTATAGCAACGTGCTAGTGCCATCAATTTTTCTTACTTACTACTTGCAGGTATAACAAACGCTGCAAAAAATCCCTAGCAGTAATACTGTATGACTTGTAAACATATGAAGCCTACGCTGCTTTACAAAACCCATCTTCTCAAGCTTTTCATTACACGGTAATCTAAAGATCTGTTTTGTCCCTCTTAATAATAATTCGAATAAAAACGATTAAGCAAATAAAAATAACGTATAGCCATCCATCTATTAATACTCTTGGCAAAAAATGCTCTGGGTAAAAAATACAAACTCTTTTAGACATTATAGGAAACTCCATGCAAGAATTGACCCCACCCGAAAATACCTCTACACCAAGTATCACTCTGACTGCGCCTGCAGCGGTTAAAGAAGTACAAAAAAGCGAAGCCGATCAGATGGTTAAATTGGATGAAAGTCATATTCCAGAACTTGATGCCAAGGTTGATGCCTTTGTCGATCATGTGATCAACAATTCGGTGCACAGCTCTGAGTTTAAACAAAACGTCCAATCTATCCATAACCTGGGTAATAAAGAAATTCGTGAATCAGCACAAGTGTCTAACCGGATGCTAGAGTTGCCCGCTAAAAGCTTGAACGATAGCTTATTTGATAACTCCCCTATTGCTAAGTCATTGACTGAACTACGCGGTATCGTAGAAGATTTAGACCCCAGTAAAAAAGAGCTGACCAGCTCACGTAAGCTGTTCGGTCTCATCCCATTTGGTAATAAAGTACAAGACTACTTTCGCCAATACGAGTCAGCGCAATCCCATATCAATGCGGTCGTGACAAGTCTTTATAATGGTAAGGATGAGCTGCTCAAAGACAATGCCATGATCGAGCAAGAAAAAGTTAATATGTGGGAGTTGATGCAGTCTATTCGTCAATATGTCTATGTTGGCAAGAAAATCGATGAGCAGCTAGAACAAAAGGTTTATGCAATAGAAGCGACTGACCCTGAAAAAGCGCGTATTATCAAAGAAGAGATGCTATTTTATGTTCGCCAAAAAAATACAGATTTTTTGACGCAATTGGCTGTGAACGTCCAAGGTTATTTGGCGCTTGATACCATTCGTAGAAATAACTTAGAGCTGATTAAAGGGGTTGATCGTGCGACCACGACTACTGTATCGGCATTACGGACGGCGGTAATTGTTGCTCAAGCCATGACCAATCAGAAACTTGTCCTTGATCAAATTACGGCTTTAAACAAAACTACCAGCAGTTTAATTGAATCGACCTCGGCGATGCTAAAACGCCAATCGGGCGAGATTCATGAGCAAGCGACCAGCAGCACCATTGAGCTTGATAAATTACAAAATGCCTTCAATAATGTCTATGATACGATGGATATGATTAGTAATTATAAACTTGAAGCGCTAGAAAATATGAAGCAAACGGTAAATACGTTGACCACAGAAGTGGATAAAGCACAAAAGTATTTAGATAAGTCGAATCAGACTACGGTACTTGAAGTCTCAAAAGAGTTGGATACTAAGAAAATTACGGATAAATCCGGCTCTATTGATATCTAAAATACAGCGGTTACTTTTATTATTGAAGATAACCGTTACCTGCTATCGGACGCACATAAGATAATTGACGCAAGATATTACAGCGTTGTTCGTGTTAAGATAGTCCTTATTAATAATTTAAAACAGATACGGTACTTTATGAGTTGGAATGATCCAAACGCCTCGGCTGAAGCCCAAAAATACATTAACCCTGTTCCTAGTCGTGAGCTGATATTGAGCACGATTACAGAGCAAGGTGAATTGACGCATCAACAGCTGGCAAAAGTTTTTAATATCACTGATCCTGATCAATTTGATGCTTTAGGCAATCGCCTCAAAGCGATGGTTCGTGATGGACAGGTCAATCGCGATGGTCGTCCTTATCGCTTTCGTACAGTGACGCAGCACGATGTCGTTAGAGGCACAGTGTCTGCTCACCCTAAAGGCTTTGGCTTTGTATTATTAGCTGATATGCCCGATTTATTCTTGCATGAAAAACAAATGCGCTGGGTGTTTAATGGCGACATAGTTGATGCGATCGGTACGTCAACCGACAACCGTGGTCGCATGGAAGGCCGTATTGTCGACGTGACTGAACGTCATCAAAACCACTTTATCGGTACACTTGCTCAAGATGAAGATGGTTATTGTGTGGAGCTCGGTAGCCCTAACAATCATCAACCGATTACCGTTACTGAAGATAATGTACAAACACTGGGCGCAAAAATTGGTAGTCCAGTAAAAGTGGATGTCATCGATTGGCCGAATCAGCATGAGTTTGCCACGGGTAAAATCACTGAATTGCTCAACGATGACAATGATCGCGAGCTGATTATTGAGACCACACTACTCAACTACGATATTCCTTCTGAATTTAGCGAAGCGGCACTCAAACAAGCCAATGATTATCGCGAGCCCAGTGGCAAAGACTTAAAAGGTCGTACTGATTTACGTGAATTGCCATTGGTTACGATTGATGGCGCAGATGCACGTGATTTTGATGATGCCGTATTTGCTGAAAAACGTAGTGGTGGTAACTATCGCGTTTTAGTCGCTATCGCTGATGTCAGTCATTATGTCACCCCAAATTCTCCACTGGATTTAGATGCTTTCGAGCGTGGTACTTCAGTATATTTCCCGCATCGTGTGATTCCGATGTTGCCTGAAGTACTATCAAACGGTCTGTGTTCATTGAACCCTAACGTCGATCGCTTATGTATGGTTGCCGACATTAAAATCTCTCGTGCAGGTAAAGTCACTGGTTATGACTTTTATCCAGCGGTGATGAATTCACAGGCGCGCTTAACATATGATCAAGTGAATGATTATCTGGCCAATCCAAAAGACAGTAGTATTCCTAAGTCATTAACCGAAAATAAAGAGGTCAAAAAGTCGGTCGATACGCTACATCAATTGTATGAGTTACTGCTTAAAAAGCGTGAAGAACGTCATGCGATGGAGTTTGAGACTGTCGAGACTTATATCGAGTTCAACGAAAAAGGTGGTATCGCTGCTATCTTGCCACGTACTCGTGGTGATGCGCATAAGTTGATTGAAGAGTGTATGTTGCTTGCCAATACGTCTGCTGCAAACTTTGCCCTAAAAAACGAGCTGCCTGTTTTATATCGTAACCATGATAAACCTGATGGCGAAAAGTCGATGCGTATTCATGAATACGCTAAAAACTTTGGTCTAAGCTTCCCAGAAGAAAGCCCAACCCAAGCAGATTATCAGCGCATTATCGAAGCGACTAAAGACCGTCCTGACGCGATTAGCATCCATAGCATGTTACTGCGCTCGATGATGCAAGCCAATTATTCACCTGACAATATCGGTCACTTTGGTTTGGCTTATGACGAATATAGCCACTTTACCTCGCCTATCCGCCGTTACCCTGATTTAATGCTACATCGTGCCATTAAGGCAAAGGTGACCAATAGCCCGCAGCCAGTAATGGAATTCTCTTTAGAGGGAGCTGGGACGCAAACGTCAGATACTGAGCGCCGTGCTGAAAAAGCATCACGTTATGTAGAATCATGGCTCAAATGTCATTATATGAAAGACCATGTCGGCGAAGAGTTCGAGGGTGTTGTTACTACGGTTACAAGCTTTGGTTTATTTGTCACATTGACTGACCTTTATATCGATGGTTTGGTACACATCTCTAATGTGGGCAATGACTTCTTTGTCTATGACGAACAGCAGCAGCAGCTTGTCGGTAAAGACAAAGGTACGTTATTTGGATTGGGTGATTCAGTCAAAGTCAAAGTAGCTGGCGTGAATATGGATCTGCTGCAAATTGACTTCGATTTAAAAGAAAAACTGCAAGCAAGCAAAATGAATCAAAGCAAAGCGAATCCAGCCAAGAAAAGCCCAGCTAAGAAAACAAGCAGTCGCAACAATAAAGGCGCTAGCAAGAAAAGCTAGATTTGACTAAAAATCTTACCGTAAAAAAGGCTAACGTTATCGTTAGCCTTTTTTATGCTCAGTAGTTTATAACAACTGCTTAAATTATTACTGGGCATTGCTCATCTGGTCTAGACGTTCCTTGTCCGCTTGCTGTGCTTGATCTATCTTGCTAGTAGCATTATCAAGGATGGCTTTTGGCTGCTGACCTAAAGGTTGGTTTGCGATACTTTCTGATCCAGCTGATTGCGTAGTAGCATCCGTTGAAACAGTGGCTGGCGCTGGCACGTTGCTATCAACTACCGCGGTTCTATTGTCCTCATCACGGCTACTATTCATCATATTAAAACCGATTAATATAACAAAACCTGCTAATGCAAAAATAATTAGGTGTTTCATTTCCATAGGTAGCTTCTCGTATATTTAGATAATTATTGATCTATATACGTTCTATGCATTTTCTATGCCGAGTTTTTAAACTTATCTTTAAAATTACTCTTGCGGGCTACTATTACTCAATAAATCGGTCTCATCTGAACTTTCAGCAATTTCTTGTTCGACTTTTTCCATTAGCTTTTTATCAGGACGTGAGTCAAGAATATCTTCAGCAGCATCACCCTGTAAAATATGCTTAGCACGCGCTTTAGCCTGTGTTTTATCTTTGCCATCCATCGTCGTTTTTTCAGCTTGAGAAGGACTTACCGGTATAGGCGCAGCGGGCGCTACTATAATTTCAGAACTGCTATTCAGAGCTTTGCTGTCACTTGGTAAATTTGCAAGCATCTTTTCTAACTTATGATTAAAGCGTAATCGATAAATAGGTTCAGGTAAGCTGAAGCCTGCATTCTCGAGAGCGTGCTTGGCCTCACGAATCGCGATACTGCGCGCTTTAGAAAAGTCTGTTTCTAACTGGTTGACCCATATTTTAAATTCAAGGATGATATTAGAGTCGCCAACCTCTTTGATAGTTGCAATGGCTTTAGGCTTATCTAAGACAAAATCTAATTGACGTATCTCATCAATCGCCACCTTAATTGCTGCCATTGGGTCGTCATTGGCATCCACGCCCAATTCAAAAGAGAAACGGCGTTCAGGGTTTTTAGTATAATTTAAAATTGTACTTTTAAAGACTTCGGCGTTAGGAATACGTAGCTGGTTACCATCTAAGGTCATTAAAATAGTCGCCCGTGAAGTCAGACGTACTACAATTCCTTCTTTGCCATTAATCACAATGTGATCACGCGCGCGAAATGGTTGGCGAATACTGAGCATTAAAGAGGCAATATAGTTCTCAATGGTATCTTTGACCGCAAAACCGACCGCAATACCAATCACCCCTGCACCGCCAAGCAGCGTACCTAAGATAGTCTCTGCGCCGACTAGACTTAACGCTAAGATAAGGCCAAAAACGATGAATATCACTTTAACCGTTTGTGCCAATAGCTCAGCCACAAATGGATTGGGCGTCAGACGTTGCCACATCTTTTGCCGGTTAGACAACCAACTACCAAACCAAGTCACAAACGCGAATAAAATAATACCTACCACTAATAAAGGTAAGGCTTTGATTAGATTTCTAGTTTGAGCCTTGAGACCCTGATACACCGTGGAGACATTATCTTGCACATCAAGTGTTCGATTAATCCTATCTTCTACCGTCACTACATCTGTCAGACGATTGGTTAGATTAATGGCTTGCTGGGCTTTTTTCTCATTGGGGGTTTCACCGCTTAAAGTAACCACACCTTGGGTAACGCTGACATTGATCGCTTGTAAGCCTTCAATCTCTGAAAAAATACCACTGATACGTTGACGAATATCCTTGTCTTTTAGCAGGGTTGGTGTGGTTTCAATTTGCGCATTGTTGCTACTCTCACCGCTGATCGTTGGTAAGGATAAAGTATCTACTGCCTCAACAGGCAATATATTAACGGTTGCTGGAGGATCTGAAGGTAAAACGTTTGAAGATGAAATATCTGAAGAATTGGTAACACTGTTATTGGTAACACTGCTAGTAGTGGCTTTTGTATCACTATTAACGGTGCTACTAGCATCTAATGCATTCGTTTCATCTACCAAACTCTCATTAGCAGCATTTTCAACAGCAGCATATACCGGTAAAGTACCAGTGATGCTTAATAGCAACAGCAGCTGACCCCAAAACTTTAGGCGCTTGCGCAACATTGGGTGGTCAAAATAAGCTGCCATAAGCATCCTTGATGGTTATCAATTTATTTTGGGCATAGACAGTTTTACGAATAGATTATTTAAGGCTATTAACGGTCCAATTTATTTACGACTGTCTAAATAGTTTTGCGCTTCACCCAAATCTAAGGTGCCCTCGTAAATAGCGCGACCAGTAATGATACCTTCGATACAGTCGCCGTAAGGTTTTAGCAGTTCAATATCTTTCATATCAGTCACGCCACCGGAAGCAATAACTGGTAACCCGCCTTCACGTGCTAAGTTGACTGTTTGCTCGACATTGACGCCTTGCATCATGCCATCACGGTTAATATCAGTATAGACGATAGAAGAGACGCCAACATCAGCAAAGCGTTTAGCAAGCTCTGTGGCTTTGGTGTCGGTGACATTCGCCCAACCATGAGTAGCAACCAAACCGTCTTTGGCGTCGATACCAACGATAATATGTCCCGCAAATTCGCGGCAGGCTTCGGCAACAAACTCCGGATCTTCCACGGCTTTAGTACCGATAATGATATACGTCAAACCGGCAGTGATATATTGCTCAATAGTTTTCATATTGCGCACACCGCCGCCAAGCTGAATAGGCAGCTTAGGAAAAGCTTTGGCAATATCATTTACCACTTGCTTATGCACTGGAATACCATCAAATGCACCGTTTAAATCAACCAAATGCAACCGGCGCGCACCTTCTCTCACCCAACGTGCTGCCATCGCTACTGGGTCATCAGAAAATACCGTATCATCTTCCATACGGCCTTGTTTTAAGCGCACACACTTACCATCTTTTAAATCGATAGCTGGGATAATGACAGGGACAGCGCACATATAGCATTCCTTATAAAAAGCGATATTAATAATAAAAATACAATCAAGGTTTAAATGATAGTTGAAAAAACTGGTTAAGCAGTAACTTAATATAAATAGATTAGAATAACAAATTTAAAAAGATCGTCATGAAAAGTTTATTTAATAATAGAACCCGCACAAATACTGACAGAGTTATAGTCGACTCATTTTAAAAACGAGACAGGCTACTGCATGGCTTTTGGTAGCCCATGTCTAGCAAAGCACAAAGCGCGTGAGCAAAATTTATACTAGTAGCATCTAACTACTCATGTATCAATTTTATTTTGTATTGACTATCCCTGTAGACCTACAGAAAACAGACAATCATAACCATAAGTTTTAGCACGTAGAATCACTGGCAACATTAGGTAAATTCCATTACCAACTGGCAATTTTAGGTCAGTTTAGCGTATAATCCTAGGTAAATTTGTATTTGTGCGATAAAAGCCAATCGTCTGCTATCTATAGATGATTTCAATGAGAATAAGGTAGATGGCAGCGCAGCATTAACCACTCTGTCAAAATTTGTATTATCAGCTGCTGTTATTGAGCCATTAAATTTATCCTATAATCATAGGTCATTAAAAGGCGCTTAGATAGCTTTCACTAAGTATCAAAAGTCATTTATCTCTCATTCTTATTCAATCGAATGAATAGCGCTGTTTAAATCACATAAATATTATGAATTTTAAGATTTTAATAAATCGTATGGTAAAACTGTATTTTATCTAAAACCATCCTTTTAGGATGGCAGCAGATTTAAGCGTTTTAGTATACACCTTGGTAGCCAGTCGCCACTTTGGTCATTCGAATAAGACATTAACGTGTTGTTAAGGAGTCTAAGGTCAGCGTTAATACTCTTATAATAGTAGTCATGAAGTGTTATTTTTAGATCACCTTATCGCTGTCCTTTTATAGGATCTGATTGGGCTTTTTTATTGATGACGTTAGCATTCATGCTGCCGATATACCAAACAGGACGTCTGGTATCGTTTTAGACTATGGACTAAGTTTTCGCTTATGATTACCATCAAAAAAGGTTTGGATTTGCCCATCACCGGCGAACCCTCCCGCGAGATATCTGAGCACAGACCCGCATATGTGGCGCTTATTGGCTACGATTATGTAGGCATGAAGCCCACGATGAATGTCAAAGAAGGTGACATCGTAGCCAAAGGTCAGCCCGTTTTTGAAGATAAAAAACGAGTTGGCGTTATCTACACTGCCCCTGCTGCTGGCAAAGTCATCGCCATCAAACGCGGTGAACGCCGTGTGTTTGAAAGTCTTGTGATTCAGGTTGATCCAAACGGTGAAGAAGTCGATTTTCAGAGTTATGACTCCCAGCAACTTGCTGACTTAGATTCTGAAATCGTTGAAACTCAACTGCTTGCCTCTGGTGAATGGACCGCGTTCCGTACCCGTCCTTTTAGCCGCTCGCCTGACATAGGCGCCCGTCCGCACGCTATCTTTGTCACTGCGATGGATACCAATCCATTAGCCTTTGACCCGATGTTGCTGATTAATGAGCAACTGCAAGCGTTCAATGACGGACTTGCCGTATTATCTACCCTTAGCCCAAAGACCTTTGTCTGCCATCATGGTGATGCCCAGCTGACGCCAGTCGCGAAAACCGCTGCTAATAATGTCACTGAGTATCATAGCTTTACCGGCAAACATCCGGCAGGGCTTGCAGGCACGCACATTCACTTTTTGCATCCTATCGCACGCGGCGTAAGCGTCTGGACGATTGGCTACCAAGATGTGATTGCCATTGGTAAATTATTTACCACGGGTCGCTTATACACACGTCGCTTATTAAGCCTAGCTGGTCCTGCTGTTAAAAACCCGCATCTTATTGCCACAGAACGTGGTGCCGATATTACGGGTTTAACAAAAGGCGAGTTGGCTGACGGCGAGAACCGTGTGATTACAGGTTCAGTGCTATCTGGGCGTAAAGTGTTCGATAACATCGCTTATCTTGGGCGCTTTGATAATCAAATCAGTGTGCTTGCAGAAGGTCGTGAGCGTCCAGCGTTCCATTTCCTACAAGCGGGTAAAAATCGCTTCTCTAAATTGCCGATTTATATCTCACAGTTCTTTGGTAGTAAAAAGTATAACTTTACTACGACTACCAACGGTTCACCGCGAGCGATGGTGCCAATTGGGGTTTATGAAGAGATTATGCCGCAAGACTATCTGCCGACGCAGCTCATGCGTGCGCTGATTATCGAAGATATTATCACTGCGGTTGATTTAGGTGTGCTTGAGCTAGATGAAGAAGATGTGGCGCTATGCACCTTCGTTTCTCCTGGTAAATATGAATACGGTGACATTTTGCGTGATAACTTAACGCGCATTGAGCTGGAGGGCTAACCACGATGAAATTTTTACACAATATGTTCGATCGTATGGAGCCGTCTTTCACCAAGGGTGGCAAACACGAAAAATACTATGCCCTCTTTGAGATGTTTGATACGTTTTTACGTCAACCAAGCTCAACGACTTATGCCTCATCACACGTGCGCGATGGTATTGACCTGAAACGCATTATGATTACGGTATGGATGTGTACCTTCCCAGCGATGTTTTGGGGTATGTATAATATTGGTCATCAAGCACTGACTGCCATTGATAAACTTGGTCTACAACCTGAAGGCTGGCGTACCATTATTACCAGCATGGCAGGCTATAACCCAGAAAGCATTTGGGCAAGCTTTGTCTACGGGGCGATGCAGTTCTTACCGATTTATATCGTGACTTTTGCGGTCGGTATTCTCTGTGAGATTATATTCGCTGTGACGCGCGGACACGAAGTGAACGAAGGTTTCTTTGTCACCTCTGTGCTATTTGCACTATGTCTGCCACCAGACATTCCTTTATGGCAAGTTGCCTTAGGTATCATCTTTGGTGTTGTCGTTGCGAAAGAAGTATTCGGTGGTACTGGTAAGAACTTCCTTAACCCTGCCCTATCAGGTCGCGCGTTCTTATACTTTGCTTATCCTGCTTACATGTCAGGTGACTCAGTATGGACAGCGGTTGATGGTTTCTCAGGCGCAACGCCGCTTGGTTTAGCCGCACTTGGGGTTACACCAGATAAGTTCGTTGACGTTTATGGTCAAGCGATTACTTGGAGCGATGCCTTCTTTGGTAATCTTCAAGGCAGTATCGGTGAAGTCTCAACTCTTGCTATTTTAATGGGTGCCGTGGTTCTACTCTGGACGCGCATTGCCTCATGGCGCATTATGTTAGGCTGCGTGATTGGTCTAATTGCCACGTCATTAGTCTTTAATATGATTGGCTCTGAAAGCAACTCGATGATGAATATGCCATTCTACTGGCATTTAGTTGTCGGTGGATTTGCCTTTGGTGCGGTATTTATGGCAACCGATCCTGTGTCAGCTGCGCATACCAATAAAGGCCGCTGGGCTTATGGTATCTTGATTGGCTTTATGACAGTATTGATTCGCGTCATCAATCCAGCCTTCCCAGAAGGCATCATGCTTGCCATCCTATTTGCTAACTTATTTGCGCCATTGTTTGACTACTTTGTCACCCAAGCAAACATTAAACGCCAAACAGCACGGAGGCTTCGCCATGTCCAAGCCCAAAAGTAACCTTAAGCCTAAAAGCAACAACATGAAAACCATCATCGTAGCGTTGACGCTATGCTTGGTGTGTTCAGTATTGGTTGCAGCAGCAGCCGTTGGCTTGAAGCCAGCGCAAGTTGAAAATGCTAAATTGGATCGCAATAAGAACATCTTGGTCGCTGCTGGCATGTTTAATCCAGACACAGATACCAATGAAGATGTGGCTGAGCGTTTCAAAGACTTTAATGTTGAAATTGTCGACTTAAATAAAGGCAATTACTTAGATGACGAGGCCTTAAAAGCCGTTGGTATTGCCGATCGTAATACTTATGACGCCAGTCAAGCCACTAAGAATAAGGCATTGAGCGACGACTTAGGTGATAATGACCCTGCAAGTATTGGTCGTAAGCCTAAATACGTGAAAGTCTATGTCAAGAATGATGCTGCTGGAAAACCTGAGATGATCGTGTTACCGATTCAAGGCTATGGTCTTTGGGGCACAATCTACGGCTTCTTAACGCTTGAAGGCGATATGAATACCATCAAAGGTATCAGCTTTTATGAGCATAAAGAAACTCCAGGCTTAGGCGCTCGTATCGAAGAGCCAAAATGGCGTGCGATGTGGACTGGTATCCACTCTTATGACGAAAACGGTGATGTTGCTACTGGTGTTGCCACTTCAGGCTCAAAAGAGAATTGGGTCGATGGTATTAGTGGTGCGACTTTGACCAGTCGTGGTGTTAGTAACATGATTCAGTTTTGGCTAGGTGAGCAAGGTTATAAGCCTTATTTAGACTATCTACGTGAAGAAAGTGGTCAGACGATTGAAAGTACCGACACCAAAGCGAGTCAAAAGCATGCTCAGAAAGAGACGCATCCCGTAACCGAGCTGGCATCAATAGCACCAGCAACACACGGCAAGGAGGCTTAACGTGGCTGATACAAAAAGTATTTTAGTTTCCCCTATTTTTGATAACAACCCTATTGGCTTGCAAATATTGGGTATTTGTTCTGCATTGGCAGTGACCACTACCGTCGCTAATGCATTGGTTATGAGTGTGGCGTTGACTTTAGTAACGGCATTTTCAAGCTTCTTTATCTCTAGTATTCGTAAGCAAATCCCATCAAGCATCCGTATTATTGTACAGATGACGATTATTGCCTCCTTGGTTATTGTGGTCGATCAGATATTAAAAGCAGTCGCTTATGATGTCAGTAAAGGACTGTCGGTATTCGTTGGTTTGATTATCACCAACTGTATCGTGATGGGTCGCGCTGAAGCCTTTGCGATGAGTAATCCACCCGTACCAAGCTTTTTAGATGGTATTGGTAACGGTCTTGGCTACTCTGCCGTATTGCTATTTGTGGCCACTATTCGTGAAATATTGGGCTCAGGTAGCTGGTTTGGAATGACGCTATTACAACCGGCGACTGATGGCGGCTGGTATGTCCCTAATGGCTTATTATTATTACCACCTTCAGCGTTCTTTATTATTGCGTTGTTTATCGTCATTATCCGTACTTGGAAACCAGAACAGGTTGAAGATGCTGAATTTGTAATGAAGCCGCAGTCTAAAGGCATGGCACACGGAGGCGGTCACTAATGGGACATTATGTTAGTTTATTTATAACCTCAGTCTTTATTGAAAATATGGCACTAGCCTATTTCTTAGGCATGTGTACCTTTTTAGCGGTATCGAAAAAAGTATCTACCGCTATCGGTCTTGGGGTTGCTGTCGTTTTCGTTATGGCACTCACTGTACCGCTGAACAACTTATTGTTTCAGTTTATCCTTAAAGATGGTGCGCTAGCTTGGGCGGGTTTTCCTGATATTGACTTAAGCTTTTTAGGTCTGCTCAGTTATATTGGTCTCATTGCTGCTGTCGTACAGATTCTAGAGATGTTTTTGGATAAGTTTGTCCCGAGCCTATACAACGCGCTTGGGATCTTCTTACCACTAATTACCGTCAACTGTGCCATCTTGGGTGGCGTACTATTTATGGTTGAGCGTGACTACAACTTTAGTGAATCTGTGGTATATGGTGCTGGTGCTGGTTTTGGTTGGGCACTTGCCATTACCGTATTGGCTGGTATCCGTGAAAAGCTTAAATACTCAGACATTCCAGCGCCGCTACAAGGCCTTGGTATTACCTTTATTACGGTTGGTCTGATGTCGCTAGGCTTTATGTCATTCGGTGGCATGTCGATTTAAGCGTTTGTTTATATAAAGGCTTATTTATCTAAGTGCTTTTTTTAAGACTTAGTTAAGTAGTCATTTATTTAAAAACATATGTTTAAAACCATACTCAGTTATTTGACCTAATTAATTCATTTATTCGGTAGAGATTCGGGGCAGTTTATATGAACCCGCATCCCTACCCCATAGATTAAGGATACCTATCATGGATTATGCTACGGCGATTGGTGGCGTTGCTATGTTTACCTTGATCATCATGGGTCTCGTCGCCATTATTTTGGCGGCGCGCTCAAGACTGGTCAGCTCAGGCGATGTGACCATTCACATCAACGATAATCCCGACAACGACGTGGTAACAGCAGCAGGCGGTAAGCTACTACAAACTCTTGCTAGTGAAGGTATATTTTTATCTTCAGCATGTGGTGGTGGTGGTACTTGTGCGCAGTGTCGCTGCCGTGTTATTGAAGGCGGTGGTTCTATTTTGGCTACTGAAGAAGGCTACTTTACTCAAGGCGAGATTCGCGATCATATGCGCCTTGCTTGTCAGGTATCTGTTAAGCAAGATATGAAAATTGAGATTGACCCTGAATTTTTTGATGTACAAAAATGGGAATGTGAAGTTATCTCTAATGATAACGTTGCTACTTTTATTAAAGAATTGGTGCTTAAAATTCCAGATGGCGAAGAAGTTAACTTCCGTGCTGGTGGTTATGTACAGTTAGAAGCGCCACCGCATGAAGTACATTATAAAGACTTCGATATTGCTGAAGAATATCAAGAAGATTGGAATAACTTTGGCATCTTTAAGTATGTGTCAAAAGTTGATGAGCCCGTTATTCGTGCCTATTCAATGGCCAACTATCCGGATGAAAAAGGCTTAATTAAGTTTAACATTCGTATCGCTAGTCCACCACCACGTGGCCCTGATGGTATTCCACCAGGTAAAATGTCTTCGTGGACGTTTAGCTTGAAGCCTGGCGATAAAGTGACCGTATCAGGTCCTTATGGCGAATTCTTCGCCAAAAAGACTGAAGCTGAAATGATCTTTGTCGGTGGTGGTGCCGGTATGGCACCGATGCGCTCACACATCTTTGATCAGCTGAAACGCTTGAACTCTGATCGTAAGATTAGTTTTTGGTACGGTGCGCGCTCTATTCGTGAGATGTTCTATGTTGAAGATTACGATCAACTAGAAGCGGAATTTGCTAACTTTGAATGGCATGTGGCTTTGTCTGATCCACTTCCTGAAGACAATTGGGATGGCTATACAGGCTTTATCCATAACGTCTTGTTAGAAGAGTATCTGAAAGACCATCCAAACCCAGAAGACTGTGAATACTACATGTGCGGGCCGCCGATGATGAACGCGGCGGTTATCGATATGTTGCATAGTTTAGGCGTGGAAGATGAAAACATTATGCTTGATGACTTTGGTGGTTAAGCTCCCTCATTAAGCAAACACGATTAACTTGATAATATATGCTAAATTAAGAGTCTCAATTGAGGCTCTTTTTTTATGGGCTAAATAATAGCAATAATAGGTTAACAAGAAAGGATTCTTATGAAAACCAAATACAAAGACTTGACCATTTGGATAACAGGCGCATCAAGTGGCATCGGCGAAGCACTAGCATTAGAATTTTCTAAACGCGGGGCTAGAATTATTTTAAGCGGTCGTAATAATGACAAGCTAGAGGCCGTTAAAAAACGCTGCAAACATTCAGACAAACATATCGTTGTGCCTTTTGATATTGCTGATGCCGAACAAGTAAAACAAGCCTATCAAGCGGTGACAGCGCAAGCAGGAAAAATCGATTGGTTGATTAACAATGCTGGCGTCAGTCAACGCTCGCTAATCATGGACACAACTGAGGAAGTCGAGCGTCAATTGATGGAGATAGACTACTTTGCACAGACTCGACTGAGCAGATTGGTGTTGCCAGATATGATTGCTCAAAATGGCGGTAAAATAGTCATGATATCTAGTATAGCCGGCCTACTCGGTTCGCAATATCGTGGAGCATATGGTGCAGCCAAAGCAGCTATCCATATGTGGGCAAATAGCCTGCGCGCTGAATTGCACGATCAAGGGATAGAGGTAGCAACGGTATTCCCAGGATTTATTCAAACTAATGTCTCTATCAATGCGTTAACTGCCGATGGTAGCGCGCAAGGCACTATGGATGATGCTACCAATAAGGGCTTAACCGCTACTGCATTTGCTAAGCAAGTCCGTAAAGCATTAATGAAAGGTGAGGAATATATTATTATCGGTGGTCAAAAAGAAAAGCTTGCGATGATGGTCAATCGATTATCGCCACCCAAGCTTTACAAAATGATTCGTGCAGCTCAAGTAAAATAAATCTAGCGCGTGAGTATCAATGACTTGAGCTTATGAATTGGCGTTATAGTTACTAAAGGGTGTAAAATAGGCACGCCTTATATAAAGCGCCTCTCACTTCTTTGCCATAAAAGCTATTATGATTCATATGAAAAAACCAATAATGCAACAATCAGCCCCACTCTTATTATCTAGCAAATCGATAAACACGACCTTATTACCCGTTATTGCCATAAGCGCTGTAATCGGTCTTAGCGCTTGCCAACAACCGCCAGATTATAACAATCTAAGCGGTGAAACGATGGGCACCAGCTACCATATTAGCTATCAGTTGCCCAAAGGTGCTGATGAGGTCGCCATACAAGCTGCTATCGATGCGCGCTTACAACAGATTAATGACAGTATGTCGACCTATCAAAACGACGCGACTATCTCAAAGTTTAATCGCTTAGCGAAAGACACACCGATTATTATTGATGCTGATTTTAGCCATGTGTTAGAAGTCTCACGGCAGGTCTATCAACAATCGGATGGTGCATTTGATCCTACTGTTATGCCGTTAATAGATACGTGGGGCTTTGGTAGCACAATGACCGTTGAACGTTTGCAAAGTCCACCGAGTGCGGCTGAAATAGCTAAAGCGCTTGCCTTAGTCGACTTTGAAGGCGTCATTCAAAAAGACAATACCATTTATAAAACTAAAGATGGAATCGGCTTAGATTTTTCGGCAGTGGCTAAAGGTTATGGCGTTGACGTTATCGCTGATGTGCTCAAAAACAACTATCAAATTCGCAACTATATGGTTGAGATTGGCGGTGAAGTAGCGTCATCAGGCGTTAGCGCGCAACAGCAACCGTGGCAAATTGCCATTGATGCACCAATAGAAGGCAGTACGGTCAGCGAGCGCCAAACGATTGCAGCTATTCGTCAACCGATAAATAATGATAATAAGATGCATCTGGCGACTTCAGGAAACTATCGCAATTCAATCATATTTGATGGCAAGCATTATAGCCATACTATCGATCCTACAACGGGTGAGCCAATTGTTGGTGGCGCACCATCAGTAACTGTCGCTGCAGATTCAGTCGCACTTGCCGATGCTTGGGCAACCGCATTAACGGCGATGCCCTATGCAAAAGCGTTGGCGACTGCTGAAAAACAAAATATAGCTGCGTTATTTGTTATATTGGCTAAAGGTGTCAAAGTAGACGATGCTGCTGACAATCTTGACGATTGGCAAATAGTGCAAAGCACGGCTATGCAGAAAATGCGCGCTGATAAAAAACCTTAGTTTCAAAAGCGATAAGCTTTCAACAATACAGCATTGAGACGACTGCTAAGCACAAACCGACAACGCAAAATTTTGCTATACTATTAATAAGTTATCATATAGATGAAGTGTTATCTTACTGATGACAGTCCTATTTTTTAAACGTGAGGTTTCCTCCATGCTTAGCCAACTACTGCCCATGCTCGCTATCACCTTTACCGTATTCATGCTGTTTTTTATCTTTATGGGTATCGGTTATATGGTCCAAAAAAAACCACTTAGAGGGTCTTGTGGTGGTGTCGCTAAATTGATGGGCAATGAAAAATGCTCATACTGTGGCGACGATCCCAATAAATGCGACTCACTTATCGCTGAACAACAAGAAAATGCGCTTAAAGCAGCTCAATTAGGTAAGTCGGTATAAACGTCCCATTTATTACCATACGCTGGTAGTATTTACCCATCATTTGTTCTTATAATAGCGTCAAGTGTTTTGAAAGTGACTGACGCTATTTTTGATTGTGCTATACAATTCTTTGTCCTCAAGTTTTCAAAGTAACCACCCATATAAAATAACTACTCATATATTGTCTATTATATATGTGTTTACCATGCTCAATAGGGCATCAAGCTCGTATTTCTTGCGCTCTGCAAGTGTTTTCTAGTTCAAATTTGCGATTTCAATCACCGTCTAGGTGAGTTTTCTTTGGTGTTATTTTGTAAGCGGTGATTCTTCGACGCTGTCTAATGACGTGTCTTTTTTCTTATTCTAATAATAGTCGTGCTGCTATGTCTATCCCTTCTAACGTACAACCCAAAGCCTCATCGAATAAATCGAATGCGTTTAATCCCCCTTCTTCAAAGTTTACTTTTTGGCTGGTACTTTGCGCCATGGTTTTGCTGGGCACTAATATGCGTGCGCCTATCGTTGCGCTTGGTTCTATTGCGCCCGTCGTACAAGAGGCCTTGAATATCTCAGAGACTCAAATCGGTTGGCTGGGCGCAGTGCCTATGCTGACCTTTGCTCTTGGCGCACTGATCTCACCGTCTATTGGCAAGCGTTTTGGCATTGAGAATACCTTGATTGCGATGATTGCCCTGCTGACCTTTGGTATGGTTGTGCGTGCAGTTATCCCAACATGGATTGGGTTTTTAAGTGGTACGGTGATGTTGACCTTAGCCATTGGTTTTGCAAATACCTTGGCAGCACCAGTCATTAAACAGCGCACTCCCAATAATATTCCTTTAGTTACCGGTCTATTCAGTCTGGCTATGACCGTAACCGCTGGAATAGTGGCAGGTGTAGTATTACCGTTATCTGAACGAGTTGGCTGGCAATGGTCATTGGGTGGTTGGGCATTTTTAGGGCTATTCGCAGTTGTTATCTGGGTATTTTTGCGTATACGTCTAGGCTCGTCGAGCGATCAAGTCGTTCCTGTGGCTGCTCAAGGCTCCTCTGATATTTCTGTATGGCGTACCGCTTTTGCTTGGCAAATTGGCATATTTCTGGGTATTCAATCCTTACTTTATTACACGGTTGCGAGCTTTTTACCATCTATCTTAGTCAGTAAAGGAATGAGCGCGGTGAGCGCAGGACAGATGGGTTCGGTGTTCCAGTTTATGGCCCCACTGTCTATTTTGGCTTTAACGTGGCTAATCAACCGTGGTCGCCCTATTCAAGCACTATCCGTCTTTGCTGCCACCCTTAACGTGATCGGTATTTTTGGTCTTAGCTATATGTCTACTGACTTAGCATGGCTGTGGGCAGGTTTGATGGGTGCAGGTTGCTCGGCGATTTTCACGTTAAGTATCATGCTGTTCTCTATGCGTACTTATACGACCAATCAAGCCAGTGAGCTGTCTGGTATGGCGCAATTCGTCGGCTATATCATTGCCTTCTTCGGTCCACTTGGGACTGGTTGGCTACATGAGTTGACTGACAGCTGGGATTTGCCGCTACTGATTACGCTTATTTTGATGATTGTAAACGTAGCCATAGCTTGGCTAATCAGTCGTCCGGTGATGGTCGATGGTAAAAAGGTTTAATTTTTATCATTAAGCAATTAACTTTTGCACCATATTGCTGCTTATCTGATTCTGCTAGACTGGTTCGATTGTATATAGGACAGCAGAATCATGATAAACAGACCTTTTCGCTTACCGCAGCGCTTGCTCACGGTCGCTGCACTGACCGTAGCAATCGCTATCAGCGGTTGTCAAAAAACGCCTGATGCCAATGATGCTAAGACGGATAATGGCACTCAAAATAGTACTCCAATCGCCGATCTTCAAGCTGCCGAAACTCAGCAAACAACCACTTCAACTGAGCAGCAATCTGCACCGATAACCATATTGGCACTTGGTGACTCGCTGACAGAAGGGCTTGGCGTCGATAATGACGCCAATTACCCCGCGCAGCTAGAAGTACGCTTAAAAGAACTTGGCTATAAAAATGTCAACGTCGTCAATTCAGGCTTGAGCGGTGAAACCAGTACGGGCCTCGTCAATCGCTTAGATTGGGTATTGCAGACCAAGCCTGATATTACGATTTTGACTGTGGGTGCCAATGATGCCATTCGCGGTATTGATGTGGCGACGGTTGAGGCCAATATTCGTACTGCTGTAAAGCGTTTACAAGATGGCGGTAGCGAAGTTATCTTAGGCGGTATGCAGATTTATGACAATCTTGGCTCTGAGTATGTTAAATCATTTGCCGCGATATACCCAAGAGTGGCAAAAGACATGAATGTGACGCTGATTCCGTTCTTCTTAGACGGTGTCGGCGGTGACCCTAAGCTGAATCAAGCGGATGCCATTCACCCAACTAAAGAGGGTTATACCATTATTGTTAATGACAATATTTTGCCAATCTTACAACCTGAGCTTAAAAGATTAGAAGCAAGTAATGCTGGTGAATCAATAAAACCTAACAAGCCAGCGCCAACATCGACGAGCACGCCTACTGAGACTGCGCAATGATACCTTTATCTTCAGACCTAGATTCAGCGGCAACCATCACGCCCGCTTCGAAACCTTCAGCATTGCTTATCGCCTTACAACTTAATAAAACCGTGCAAGTCGGTGACCAATCTTTATCCATTATTAAAGACGTCGACATTCATGTCAATGCGGGCGAGTTTGTGGTCATCATGGGCAAATCTGGCTCTGGAAAATCTACTTTGTTAGGCTTGTTAGCGGCGCTAGATTATCCTGATAGTGGCAGCGTTGAATTAGCAGGACAGACCTTGAGCAGCCTCGATGAAGATGCGTTGGCAGTCATTCGTCAACGTGACATGGGTTTTGTCTTTCAATCGTTTCATTTATTGCCGACATTGACGGTGGCAGAAAATATTGCCTTCCCACTTGATATCGCTCGACGTCCAAACAAAGCACGAGTGGATGAGTTGATTGAAGCCGTTGATTTGGGGCACAGACGCAATAGCTTGCCCAATCAACTATCAGGCGGCGAGCAGCAGCGTACGGCCGTCGCACGAGCACTGGTATCACAGCCAAAAATTGTCTTTGCGGATGAGCCAACAGGTAATTTAGATGAGCAAAACGCCAATCAAGTGATGCAATTATTATTAGATTTGAGACAGCAAGTGGGCTCAGCGTTGGTTGTTGTGACCCATGACCCTGCGCTAGCTGAAATGGCAGATCGGGTCATTACCATGCATGACGGGCGGATTGTATCTTAATGAATAATTTGATGAATAATAAGCAAACAGAAAAGCATTCACCAAAAGATACAACTGATACTAGCATGGCAAAAGAGTCAGATTATACTGGCAGTATCATCTACCATTTATTTAAAGGATTGGGCGCGCAAGCATTGAGCCGTAGCTGGTGGCAGCGCTGGATATATCCGGTATTATTTTTACTGACTTTAACGCTGTCACTGGCAACCTATCTAACCCTAGATTCGATTCAGCAATCTGTTAATACTTATATTAACGATAATCAGCGTGCGCTGGTTGGTGGCGATTTGATCTTAAACAGTCAACAAGACTGGCCAAGCGAGGTGTTGACGCAAGTAGCAACGGTCGCTGATACGCAAAAAGTTTATGACTATCAATTTAATGCGATGGTAGTGACTGATGAGCAAACCTTACTTGCTCGGGTCAAAGCCGTCTCGCCTGCTTATCCGTTATATGGTGATGTCGAGCTGGCATCTGGTCAGCCTTTATGGCAGCAGCTCAAGCCTGATAATGTGGTCGTCGCCCCAGAAGTCCTTAAAAGCCTAAACGCTAGTATTGGTGATAAAATTACCATTGGTGAAGGACAGTTTACGATTAGCGATGTGCTGACCAAAGAGCCTGACCGTCCGTTGACGGCCTTTGGCTTTGGTGGACGAGTGCTGATGCAACAAGACGCGCTCGCTGCAACCAATCTATTGGGTGAGCGTAGCCGTATCAACTATCGTATTGAGTTGGCCGGCGAGCCCGAATTAATCGCTGAGCAGCGTGATAAGCTGACGCAAATATTAACCAATTATCCTGATATCGAGCTCTCAGATGCTGAGTCAGCAGACACCTCTGTCTCGCGTATCTCTGATAATGTGTTGATGTTTTTAAAACTCTTGGTCATTGCCGTCTTGTTATTATCGGCGGTCGCGATGTATGGGGTCATCACCGCGTTTGTGTCCAAGCAGCAATCTAGCAATGCGATTCGTTTAGCATTGGGTGAGCCACTTGGCAGTCTCAAACGCAGCTATTATCAGCTGCTGATTGCAACGACTGTCATTGCTGGTATCGCCGCGATTATCGTCAGTTTTGGCTTGCTTAAAGTTGGTCAGCCGTATCTTGTGGCTATCTTGCCAGCAGATGTTGGCTTAGCCATCAATCCTATCAGTGCCATTAAAACCATTATTATCGCTTTGGTGCTGACGTTGCTTATCGCACAGCGTGGCTTAAGTTCGCTTAATACCACCAAACCCGCAACCTTGCTTAGCCAAGGTGCTAGCTCGCAAGCGCAAAATATACCTTGGTATAAACGCTTCCCTTTACTATGGTATGGGCTAATGCTCACAGGGCTGTATGCGTTCTTTGCCTATGAAGTAGGTTCGTTTAAGTTAGGCGCTCAGCTGCTAATAGGATTAATCGGTTTCGTAGCAATATTTTGGCTGTTGGCGCGTGCTTGGTTATGGCTACTTGCCAAGTTAGCTATGAGTAGCCATATCAGTTGGATGCAACGTATTGCTATTCATAACCTTGCGCGTAAAGGCAATCAATCAGCGCTATTTTTTGTCACGCTATCATTATCCGTCGCTGTGCTTACGTTAATCACCACACTGAATCACAGTATTAATACCCAGTTTATTAATGCCTATCCTGAAGATGCGCCCAATTTATTTTTGTTAGATATTCAAAGCGATCAGCATGATGAGATTAATAAGATCATTGAAGCACCAGTGAACTACTATCCTGTCATTCGTGCCCGTGTGGTGACCGCAAATGATGTACTTGTACAGGATATCGAGCCTGCCGAGGGTTTTGATGACCCTACGCGTGTCTTTAATTTAAGCTACTCAGATACCGTTATGGAGACTGAGTTTATTACAGATGCCGTAGCCGATAATCAACTGTATGAACCTATCGAAACTGAGAGTAGTAATCCAGGGCAAGTCGTCGCGCCTTTATCGATTTTAGACACCGCTGCCAGTTTATTAAATGTCGGTATGGGTGATGAAGTTCGCTTTAATATTCAAGGTATTGAAATCGTCGGTCAAATTACCAGTATTCGCTCGCGTTATGAGCAAGGTCCAAGCCCTTATTTTTACTTCTTATTTGAGCCCTCTGTCCTCTCTGCTGCGCCGCAAATCCAATTTGCCACTGCCCATGTAACCGCTGATGATATTCCAGACTTGCAAGGACAACTGGTCAGAGCGTTTCCTGCTGTGACGACTATTGATGGGACGGCTATCGCGCAGCAAGTCCAAGAGTTGGTTGCACAAATGAGTCGCTTGGTTTATGTCTTTACCCTACTGGCTCTATTGACTGGCATCATGGTATTGATTAGCTCGTTACTGTCCACCTCGCAAGATCGTATGCAAGAAAGCGCTTCGTTTAGGCTGTTAGGTATGCAAAAACGCGACTTATATATGCTTAATATACTAGAGCTTGGGTTGCTTGGACTTAGTGCCGCGGCATTCGCTGTTATTATCGCCAGTGTTGGCGCATGGGCTGCTATTACCCAATGGTTTAATCTACGCTTTAGTGTGCCGTGGGCGAGTTTAAGTATTGGCGGAGCATTATTAATCGCGCTACTGTTTGCTATCGCTATTATTTATGTGCGATTGGTAATTGGACGTGGGATCATGGCGAGGGTAAGGGCGATGATTTAATCGTATTCAATTTCAGCTTTTCACGAAAAACCCCTTCCTAGGAGTTTTTCGTTCGCTGTTATTTGCCAGTCTGGGTAAGAATTTAATTCTCATACTTATGCACTTCAAAACATGTCGTTTATAACTCGTCTATTCCATCAAAACAATCATTCCTAGCAGCGTTTATAAAGATATTCGAATTTAATTTTTACAAAAATTAACAATTTTTTCCGTATTGTCTATCGGCCAACAGGGTAGAATAAATGCTAGCATTTATTCTACCCTGTTGGCCGATAGACATATCTTTCTTTTTGTCGATTTATATATATAATTACCTTTAATATCAATAACTTACGCTGACCTATATTATCTAATTTGGCATATAACGCGTAGTTTTACTCTTTGCATACTTACCATTAAAGAATATGGTTGTTATACTCTATTGTATGTGATATACATACTACAAACGTTGAATCGGAATTGAAATCTTTGTTTCAATAAATAAGTATATCTTATTTTTTAATGCAGTAGATGTAGTAGTGATTCGAATATGTATTACGAGTATTAGTTTTCATAATATAACTCGTGATACAAATCACAAATTGTTAAAAATCCCGAGTAATATTCTTAGTTTTTCTTTACTTCAAACTGTATCAAAATACTCATTTATAAAATTATTATATAAAAATTTCAAATAGTGTATAATACGACCCATTTTGTGCATTTCAATACAAAGACAGACTTTTGTTTTGTATTATACTTTACCGTAAGTTCTGAATAGGACTATCAAATATGAAAAATCTCAATAATGAGAAATTAGAACGCCTGTATGTTAAAGCGTTGGAACGTAACATCGATTATTTGGTGCAAGATACGGTGGATGGAGTATTGTCGAAAAATACTAAATTTAATAATACACGAGGCAATGTTCATGGAAGAATGAACGGTGTTATTACTAAAAAACGTCATGACTCAATGCTCAAAGAAACGTACAATCAAGTATTTGCTTAGAAGTTAACTTAGTACGGAGCTAAGCAGTGAGTTCAGACAACAGTGATCCTTTAGAAAGTACAACACTAAATGCATTAAAAAAACAATATGATTTTTCAGAAGCTCAGAATGCTAATCTTTTTGAAGCAGAACAACAGAGAAGATTACAAACTAGTTCAGATTATCTAGAAAGCGCTACAAGTCAATTACCTCCTCTTTCTGATCTAATGAAGGGTGTTCAAGCTTCTAATTTACATATTGATGAAAAATATGATCATCTGTTAGCACTCTTAATCCATTTAACAAATCATAGTATGAAAGCTTATAAACAAGTTCAGAATGTTATAGGCGAAGTCGATGATAAGATAAATAGTGAATTCTGTTATTTAGCTAGAGCTGAAACCTCAATTATCTACGCAGTGCTAACTAAAAAATATGATACTGATTTTGAGTTAGCTCTTATTGATGCTATTACTTCTACAAGACACATAATTAATGATTGTCTTGACATAATTGCTATACATGCAAATAAGTGTTATTTATCTATATTAAATAGATATGATACGATCAAAATTACTCCTCATTTTAAAAACTTTGACAGCATACAACCTTTGATCAGAGAAGCTTTGGAACTAGCTGCTACTACTAGATTCACTAGAGGGACTAATAGGATTCAGGAATATTTGAAGTTTATTGAAGACGGAAATAAGCTGCCTCAATTAATTGAGTTTTGTGAGATATATCCTGATTTAATGTACCATTTAAACCAAATTTTTCAGGATAAATTTGATGGTAATCAGCTTGTTGAACTTAAACGTCAAGCTCTTGAGCAGCAATTGAAAGAAATTAATAATGAAAGTGACGCTCAAACACGACATGAAGAAACTTTAGAGAGTAATAACACTAATGCCAAAAGGCAGAGAGATACATATATTTTTATGTCATTCCTAGCGGTAGCAGTAGCCTTATTAGGTATTTGGATTACTGTGATTTTAAGTAGCTATACATTGGAATCAAAATCATCTGTGCCTTTGGATAGCCAAGTTTCAAATCCTTAATGATAGATTATAAATGTTCTTTAAAAAATTAGAATCTTAGAGTGCTCTCTGCGCTTTTTCAAACAAAGTGCTTCTAGTCTCAAATTTAATAAAAAAAATTAACGATTCTTGAGATTTTCGCTACAAAATCCAAAGCCAGAAAAACGCCTTCTATCAATTTAGAAGGCGTTTTTTTTGCTTCATAAGCTGTATAGACATATAAGTCAGTATCTACCCCGCTCTTTGCTTATTTTATAGCCCTCATTTGCTATACTAGCCCCACTTTATCGATTAAATAACCACTTATAACACCCTCCCAAACAGCATGGTAGCCTTATGAAATTCTCAAAGTTCGGTCAAAAATTTACCCAGCCCACTGGCATCTCACAATTGATGGATGATCTGGGCGATGCGCTAAAAAGCGATCAGCCTATCAACATGCTAGGTGGCGGTAACCCTGCCAAGATTGAGGCGGTGAATGAGCTTTTTTTAGAGACTTATAAAGCACTTGGTAATGATAACGATACCGGTGAAGCCAATAGTAGCGCTATTATCAGCATGGCGAATTACTCTAATCCGCAAGGTGATGCCGCATTTATCGATGCCTTGGTTGGCTTCTTTAACCGTCATTATGATTGGAATTTGACGGCAGAAAATATTGCCCTAACCAATGGCTCGCAGAATGCCTTTTTCTATCTATTCAACCTTTTTGGCGGCGCTTTCGTTGATGAAAATAACGAACCTATCGATAAATCAATTCTACTGCCGTTAACCCCTGAATATATCGGCTATAGTGACGTCCATGTTGAGGGTCAACATTTTGCAGCTGTACTACCGCATATCGATGAAGTCACTCATAATGGCGAAGAAGGCTTTTTTAAATATCGTGTCGACTTTGAAGCGTTAGAAAACTTGCCCGCGCTAAAAGAAGGTCGCATTGGCGCTATCTGTTGCTCACGTCCGACCAATCCGACTGGCAACGTCTTGACTGATGATGAAATGGCGCATTTAGCTGAGATTGCCAAGCGCTATGACATACCGTTGATTATTGACAATGCTTACGGTATGCCCTTTCCTAACATCATTTATTCTGATGCGCATCTTACTTGGGATGACAATACTATCCTTTGTTTCAGCCTATCTAAAATTGGCTTACCCGGTATGCGTACCGGTATTATCGTTGCAGCTCCCAAAGTCATTGCCGCTGTTAGTGCGATGAATGCGGTGGTGAATCTCGCACCGACGCGTTTCGGCGCTGCGATTGCCACGCCACTAGTCAAAAACGACCGAATTAAGCAGCTATCTGATAATGAGATTAAGCCGTTTTATCAGCAGCAAGCGAATACCGCCGTACGCTTATTAAAAGAAGCGTTGGGCGATTATCCCCTAGCGATTCATAAGCCTGAAGGCGCGATTTTCTTATGGTTATGGTTTAAAGACTTGCCGATTACGACCGTTGAGTTATATGAGCGTCTAAAAGAAAAAGGCACGCTTATTGTGCCAAGTAAACACTTTTTCCCTGGTGTCGATGTGAGCAATTACCAGCATGCGCATGAATGTATTCGTATGAGCATTGCCGCTGATGAGCAAACGCTGATTGATGGTATTCGAGTGATTGGTGAAGTGGTGCGCGAGCTTTATGATGAGGCTAAGAGTCAAAACGACTAAGCCTTTTAATATACAAATAGTTAATCATAGAAATAAAAAAACGGACTTATGAATAGTCCGTTTTTTTCTGTCGTTTAATCATGGGTTTGACTGTATTGATCGACTGAAAAGTCCTTGTGCATACGGTAAATCCATAAATGACGTAAGAGAGCAGGCTCGTATTGATAATATCATGGATACTGGCCTTTATTTCTGCACCCGTTAAGCCTGAGAGGCCTAAATCTGTAATAGTATGCCGATTGTCCAAATACTCACCCAATACAGCGATAGCCGTGACCATAATTAAAGCGATAAACGCTCTGATACTATATTTTTTGAAAATTGGACGCAGCAGGATTAAACTTAATAGATAAACGCTGATGCCCACATAAATATGTAAGGCATCTTTGTCTAAGCCTGTAGCATCGACGACACCGTTTTTGAATAGATAAAAATCCACGATTTTATTCCGCGTATAAGAGGTAGAAAATAACTGAGTATAAATTGAGAATAAAAAAGGCAGGTTATATATTTGCTAACCTACCTTACTGCTCAATCAAATATTTAATTCATGCTTCTTTAAATATCCCAATCCACAAAATTCTTTAACAGTTGCAAGCCTGCGGTATGGCTCTTTTCAGGATGAAACTGAGTCGCAAACAGATTGTCTTTAATAACACTGGCACAAAACGGCTGACCATAATCACAAACAGCCGCCACTTGCGAGTTATCTGCTGGCTTACAGTAATAACTGTGCACAAAATAAAAGTGCGAGTTATCTTCGATGCCGTTCCACAATGGATGCTCAAAATCCATACCGTTAATGGTATTCCAGCCCATATGCGGCACTTTAATAGTCGCGCCCTGCTCATCTGTCCATGTCGGATCAAACGCTTCTACGCTGCCATCTAAGATACCCAAGCATTTTGTACCACCATTCTCAGCGGACTGCTCAAATAACGCCTGCATACCCACACAGATGGCCATGACAGGCTTATTAAATATGGCATGACGTATGACCTCATCAATACCTGCCTCGTGCATGCCAGCGATACAATCACGCATGGCACCGACACCGGGAAAGAAAATCTTATCGGCAGCAGCGACCACTTTAGGATCATTGGTGATCGACACTTCTGCGCCGACCGCTGATAGTGCCTTGCTGGCAGAGTGCAAATTACCCATGCCATAATCTAATAGTGCAATTTTTGTGGCACGACTCATCTAAAACGCCTCTTTGGTCGATGGCAAGGTGTTCAACGCGCGCTCATCATATTCGCACGCCATACGCAGTGCACGGGCAAAGGCTTTAAAGGTAGATTCGATTTGGTGATGGCTATTTTTACCTTTTAAATTATCTAAATGCACTGTCATCCACGAATGATTGACAAAACCGTAGAAGAATTCACTAAACAAATCCACATCAAAGGTACCAACGTGCGAGCGCGTGAATGGAATCTCCATATGTAATCCTGGACGACCAGATAAATCAACCACCGCACGCGTTAACGCTTCATCTAGTGGCGCATAAAAATGCCCATAACGACGAATGCCTTTCTTATCACCCAAGGCTTTAGCAAAGGCTTGTCCCAGCGTGATACCGGTATCTTCAACACTATGGTGATCATCAATAAAGGTATCGCCCGTACATTTGATATCTAAGTCAAATAGACCATGACGCTTAATTTGATCAATCATATGATCTAAAAATGGCACGCCCGTATCTACAGTACCTTGGCCAGTACCATCAAGATTGACCGTACAAGTGACTTGGGTCTCAGCGGTATTGCGCGTTACAGTCGCTGTACGTGCGGCATGACCGTAAAGATTTTTAGCAGAGTTTTGGTCTTGAGATTGTTCAGTAGAATTGGCTGTCATGGCTACTCTCTATAAATATAAAAGCAAACAATAAAATAGGGCTATTAATAAGCCCAGCGTGTTCTCAATTTGAGAACCATAAAATAGAAGCATAAAATTTTAATAAGTATAAATTGCTTATAGTTCATTCTATCCTATCGCAAAATATTATAATAAGGACAGACTATGCATTATCTATCCTTATCATAGCAAACCCTAAGATTTACTGCCACGGCCACGCAGTAATCTACAGGCAAATTTGCACCATTCTGCTAAAATAGTGACTTTAATATTATCAATCATTGCCCAATAACCGTTATGCTCATTATATTAAGTCATGCCGCACCAGATAACTAACTATCAAATGAAAAAAAATAGGAAGCCACTATGCCTTTAGAAGCGATTGCCATTAACGACTTGCAAACTCCTTTGATGAAAAAGCCTGCGCGTGAAAATGAATTGGCCGAGCGCTTGCAATCATTATATGACACAGATGATAGCCAACCTGATGGCGCTGAAGTATTGGCACTTATTGAGCAAGGGTTTAAACGTGGGCAGTACCTATATGTTGGTATGTTCAATGATAAGCCTATCGCCGCGGTTGCCTGCTTTGACGATGGGCAAACCGATGCTAAGCGCCTGCAATATTTAACGGTACATAAACAAAACCGCGGTCGTGCGATTGATGCCAAATTTATTAAACTGGTTTATGATGCCGAAGTGAAAAAAGGCGTACGCCAGTTTGTTCCTGTCGATGCAGATATTCATCGTATTATGAGCGAGTACGAGCTACTACGAGTTAAAGATTAGTTTTAGGATAAAAAAGGCTTATTTTAATGATCTATCAATTATTTTTGGTCTTTTATTGCAGATAATGCAGAAATAACTTGACAGGAACGCCTATATTTAGTTTAATAGCGCCTCAACGAAGACGGCTCGATAGCTCAGTCGGTAGAGCAACGGATTGAAAATCCGTGTGTCGGCAGTTCGAACCTGCCTCGAGCCACCATTCGTTATAGAATTCTAAAAAGCCCCAAACATTTATGTTTGGGGCTTTTTTTATGTCTTTAGGCTTTAAATATTTATTTTTAATAAAGTTATTTTTATGACACGGGGTCTCTTAATAACAGCTCACAAGGCTCACGATAATTTAAATCGTAAATAGTTGCGCGATAATCAATACCATATCGACCTTCAGAGAATACTACTTGATCACCTACTGATAAATAACAAGATTGACGCGCATCATAGATAAAATCATCAATGACAAACATCTCATCACGGTCGACGTCTTTGACTGTGTAAATATTATCTTTGACCGTACTATCACTTAACAATGATCGCTCAAACCAAGCACTATGAGCGCTATTAATACTTAGAAAAGCTATCGTCAATCCTAATAATATTAGCATTCCTGTCCTAGACGACATTAGCTCGTCCGTAGTAAATCTATTCATTGTGACTTATCCCGTTTAATTTTCCTAAAGTCCATTTTGTAGCACCTGTTAATCTTGCATGGCGGTTTTTACAATATCTTAAACAACTACTGTCACTCATTCATAACACTTTTGTGCTGTTTTATGTGCCTGCCCGCTAAGTATACTAAAAGCGATAAACAGTGATAGGTTAAGAGTAAGAACTATGAGAGAGTTTGATTATGATTTAGATTATAAAAATTTGGACTTACGTGCGCATCCTGAGCTGTATCGTGTCGGTCGCGGTGAACAAGGTGTGTTACTAGTAGAGCCTTATAAATCCGAAATTCTGCCGCACTGGCGCTTTGCGACGCCTGATATTGCGACTGAAAGCAGCGAGTTTATTTATCAGATGTTTTTAGAGTATCTGTCAGCTGATGACTTTGTCGGTGCGGATATGGCACGCAAATTTATCCAAATGGGCTATACCCGCGCCCGCCGTTATGCCAATCATAAAGGCGGTAAAAAATACAAAGGAGCGGTTCCTGATGATAAAAAAGGCCAAAGCGGAGCGCATGGTCGCGCAGAGCTACCACGGCAAACCGAAGATCCTATCAAAGCCGAATCGGCGCGACTCTTTAAACAAAAATGGGATTCATGCCGCGAGAATGAAGTTTATTTAAAAATGAAAGCTGAACACCGTCAGCGTTATCAAGACGTTGAATAGTAGATACTAAAATAGCAGTAAAAGTGAGTGCTATGGCTTACCTATGTTATGGTAACAAAGACTTTAAACAGTACTTTTAAAAACTAATAACTTAAAAATAGAATGAATAATTCTAAATCGCGAGGAATAATGAATAAGCAGCTTTTGATTTTTGATTTCGATGGGACACTCATTGATAGCGTACCAGATTTGGCTGATGCGACTAATGCGATGCTGACCACGCTTGGTAAACAACCTTATCCTATCGATACCATACGTAACTGGGTGGGTAATGGCTCAAGAATGCTGGTCGAACGCGCCTTGGTCGGTAAAATTGAGGTTGTAGAAGGTGAGTTAACCCAAGAAGAAACTGATCATGCCGAACAAGTTTTTTTTGATGCTTATAAGAATCTTAGTGGTAGCAAAACCGTCGCCTACCCAGATGTGGATAGCGGACTAAAAAAGCTAAAGGCAGCGGGCTATACACTAGCATTAGTCACCAATAAACCCATTCGTTTTGTACCCAAAATATTACAATTCTTTGGCTGGCAAGACTTGTTTAGCGAAGTACTGGGCGGTGATAGCTTGCCGGTCAAAAAACCAGATCCTACCCCATTACTACATGTCTGTGAGGCTCTAGGTGTAACTCCAGCGCAAGCGGTCATGATTGGTGATTCAAGAAACGATATCTTAGCCGGACAAAATGCCAATATGGATACACTTGGATTGTCTTATGGCTACAACTATGGGCAAGATATTCGTGAGCTCAATCCTACTGAAGCGTTTGATAGTTTTGCGGCATTGGTTGAATATATTTTAAAAGATTAGGGCGTATTTAGAATAGTTAAAAAACAAGAAAACTATCTTATACCCTATATCGTTGCAAACTGTGACTGGCCTTTATTTAAGCTTAAACAAGCCAAGAAGCGGTCACACTATTGGAGCAAGAGCATGATTAAAAAAGACAATACCAATAGAAAGTACTCTTCTATTTTGGTCGATGGCATTCAAAAAGCACCAGCGCGTTCTATGCTGCGTGCAGTCGGTTTTACTGATGAAGATTTTAAGCGCCCGCAAGTGGGGATTGCCTCTACTTGGAGCCAAGTGACGCCTTGTAATATCCACATTAACGGCTTAGCTGAAGAAGTGGCGAAAGGCGTTTATCTTGCCTATGCCAAGCCCATTATTTTCAACACCATTACCATCTCTGACGGTATCGCTAACGGTTACCAAGGCATGAAATACTCATTGGTATCGCGTGAAGTAATTGCTGACTCCATTGAAACCGTATCAGGCTGCCAAGGTCACGACGCTATCATTGCTATTGGTGGCTGCGATAAAAATATGCCTGGTTGTATTATGGCCATGGCACGCTTAAACCGTCCTTCCCTGTTTATTTATGGCGGTACCATTCAGCCGGGTAAAAATCATACTGACATCGTTTCTGTATTCGAAGCCGTCGGTGCCAATGCCCGTGGCGATATGACCGAAGAAGAAGTATTAGAAATTGAAAGAACAGCTATCCCTGGCCCTGGTTCTTGTGGTGGTATGTATACCGCTAACACCATGGCATCAGCGATTGAAGCGTTAGGCATGAGCTTACCCGGCAGCTCTGCTCAAGAAGCTATCTCTCCTGAAAAACGTGAAGACTGCCGACAAGCAGGTCAAGCGATTCAGTGGCTCATTGATAACGACATTAAGCCTAGCGATATTATGACGCGCAAAGCTTTTGAAAACGCTATTACCATGGTTATTGCTTTAGGTGGCTCTACCAACGCTGTACTACATTTACTGGCCATGGCCGATGCGATTGACGTAGCGCTAAACATTGATGACTTTACCGAAATAGGTAAGCGTGTGCCGGTACTGGCCGACTTACGCCCATCAGGTAAATACTTAATGTCAGAGCTCATTAAGATTGGTGGTATTGCGCCACTAATGAAGCGTTTACTGGCACAGGGTTTACTACACGGCGATTGCTTAACGGTTAATGGTAAAACAATAGCTGAAAACCTTGCTGACGTAGAAGACTACCCAGCCGGCCAAGACATTATCATGCCGTTCGACAAGCCAATTAAAGCCGACAGCCACTTGCGCATATTACGTGGCAACATTGCACCAACTGGTTCGGTGGCAAAAATCAGTGGCCAAGAAGGTACTATGTTTACTGGCACAGCACGTGTATTTGACTCAGAAGAAGATTCAATGAGCGCTATTCTTGACAGTACAGTAGTCGCAGGTGATGTGGTTATTATTCGTTACGAAGGCCCGAAAGGTGGCCCGGGTATGCGTGAAATGCTGTCACCAACCTCGGCCATTATGGGTCGCGGCTTGGGCAATGATGTTGCGTTAATTACCGATGGTCGCTTCTCTGGTGGTAGTCATGGCTTTGTCGTAGGACACATCACGCCTGAAGCCATGGTTGGCGGGCCGATTGCTATTATTGAAAACGGCGACACCATTACCATTGATGCCGACAACAATGAAATAAACTTAAACATCAGCCAAGAAGAAATTGAGAAGCGTTTGAGTGCATGGAAAGCACCAGAGCCAAACATAAAGCGCGGTGTGCTGGCTAAATACGCTAAAACGGTTGGCAGTGCCTCGGAAGGTGCCATTACCGATAAGTTTTAATCGCTATCAAAAACACCTTGGGCAAAGGAATGCCTAAGGTGTTTTTCTTCTGTTGAATTTCCTGCATAAAATCTCTCTCATAGTATTAATAATTCATATCCACTGCGCTTCCTTCAAAGCACCCTTCAGCTAAATATATTGATTTAAATAAGCTAGAAAGTCTCACTAGGCTTTTTTGACTTAATAATAAATCACTTACTACGATAACTTAGTGCCTCAGATACATGAGCACTGGTGATATCGGCACTGTCAGCGAGATCAGCAATCGTCCGCGCGACGCGTAATACTCGATGATAGCCACGAGCGGATAAATTCAGTCGCTGCTGCGCGAGCTGCAATAATTGCTGCTCACCCTCACCTAGCTGAATGTACTTATCAATCTCACTAGGACTAAGCTCATTATTGACTTTTTTCTGTCGTATTAATTGGCGATTATGTGCCGCGGATACTCGACTACGCACCTGCTCAGAGGTTTCGCCGGCTTGAGCGTTTTGTAGATCGCCAATCGGCAATGCTGGCACAGTAATATGCAAATCAATCCGATCGAGTAGCGGTCCTGATAGCTTATCTTGATAGCGTTTAATCTGTTCAGGTCGGCAGCGACAACGTCCTGAGCCATCGCCATCATAACCACATGTGTAATAATCCCAAATTACTGGCACAATATCCTTCAATATCACCTCTTTTCTATTCCAATACTTACCAATTAAATGGCAAAGATATACCAAATAGCTGTCATAAAATTTAATAAATGCTAAATAAGCGACAAATTATTATGAGACAAATGCGCAAAATAAAACCGACTAGAATGAGCGTATCAGGAAGAATTCCATATAAAGGTAAATCATTACCTTATGAATCAACTTTAGAGCGCGATTTAATTATAGTCCATGCCTTTCGAGAAGATGTGGAGGATATAGTTGCTCAACCAATTACTATACCTTTCGTCAAGAATGGCATTACTTATAAGTACACTCCTGACTTTTTTATCAAATTCGTAGAAGACGATGGTAAGCCAAATATGATTATTGAGGTTAAACCATATGATCTATGGCAAGCGAACTGGAGAGACTGGTCGGATAAGTGGAAGACGATGCAGCGCTATTGTAAAGACAATGGTTATGTATTTCATATTTATGATGAGAGTCGTATTAAGAATACAGCTTTAGACAATATTAATCTCTTAATGAAGTTTAAGAACTCTGCAATCGAAGAAGAGGATAAGGAAGCGGTTTTAGAGCAGGTTAGGCTTATGGGTACAACTACTATAGATTACCTATTAACACGTTTTTACATAGGCTCTTTCTTGCGCAATCACGGATTACGAGTAATTTATCATTTACTTGCTACTAAACGATTAAAATTTAATTTATTCCTTGAAATTAATGACTTAACAGAGGTATGGGTGGATTATGAATAATAGTAGAATTGCAGAAACTAACTCATCTATCTTCGAAAAACATTTAGATAATTTTCAAAAACTAGGTATCGATGTAGATACAATAAATGAGTCAACACCAACAACGAAAGGGTATGGTTTCATGATTGACCATGATGATGAGGGTTTAGATAGGTTTGAGATCAGGCGTGGACGTATTGATTTGCGTAAGGGGAAAACCTATCTAAATAAGTCTGATAATAAACACTATGAGCTAGTCGAGTACTTAAACGAGAGTACAGAGGTCGTAGTTCGTAGTGTTGAAACGGGTAAAACCAGTATTGTTAACATACAAAGTTTGTCAAATATTAAAGATCAGAATAATGATCATATCAATGTCGATATTAGTGCTATTGGCGATGAAGAGTGGCAAAAAGCACAGTCTAAGTTTGAGGCAATCAAACCTATTATCAATACTGAGCATAGCTATAACCATCGAAAATTAATTATGGAACGCTCAAAGGAGATCAATGTCTCAATTCGTTCATTATATCGCTGGATTAAGCAGTATCAGGCTGTTGGCTCTATTGCAGGACTGGTAGAGAAAAAACGAGGTTGGAAGGAAGGTGGATCACGTCTAACTAAAGCTCAGGACGATGTTATTCAAAGAGCTATAAAAGCATTTTATTTGACCAAGCAAAGAGCCAGTTTAGAGCAGACTTATCGTGAAGTTTTTCGTCTTTGTTCCATGGAGAAAATCGATAAACCAAGTAAAAAAGCCATCAAATTACGTATTGATCAAATTTCAGAGTATGAACAGCTTAAAAAGCGCGGTCAAATAGAGCAAGCTAGAAAAAAATTCAAGCCTACACCACATTCCTTTCCTAACGCAGATTACCCATTAAGTGTGATTCAAATAGACCATACACCTGTTGATTTGATATTAGTTGATAACGAGCATCGAAAATCCATTGGTAGACCATATTTAACATTAGCTATTGATGTCTACAGTCGAATGATTACGGGATATTATTTGTCGTTAGATCCACCGTCAGCAACCTCAGTTGCAATGTGTGTTGCAAGAAGTATCTTACAAAAAGAGAGTCTTTTACTTGAGCATGGTATTGATCATACAGAATGGCAAGTGTATGGCTATCCGCAAAAAATACACGTTGATAATGGCGCTGATTTTCGATCAAACACTTTGGCTCGTTCGTGCGAGGTTCATGGAATTAACCTTGAATTTAGACCAGTAGCAAGGCCTCAGTTTGGTGGACATATTGAACGTCTCATTGGCACGTTTATGAAAGAGGTTCATGGCATCAATGGTACAACATTTTCTAATATTAAGGAAAAAGACAACTATGACTCTGAAAAAGAAGCGACACTTACTTTAGATGAGTTTGAGGTTTGGCTTCTTACCTTTATAACCAAGGTTTATCACAAGCGAATCCATAGTACTTTAGGGCGAAGTCCTACGGAACAGTGGTATCTAGGTATTCATGGTGATGGCGATAACATTGGTACAGGTTTACCATCGTTGCCAGAGGACTCAAAAACCTTACTATTAGACTTCATGCCAAGTTTTGAGCGAACCATCCAGCATTTTGGCGTGACTATCGACTCCTTACGCTATTACGATCCCTGCTTAAATATTTTTATTAACGCCAAAAATAAAGATGGGAGTAAAAAACACTTTTTATTTAGACGTGATCCAAGGGACATTAGTAAAATTTGGTTCTACGATCCAAGTTTACATCAGTATTTCACCGTCCCCTTTGCTAACCAGCAGCTACCAAGTATGAGTCTATGGGAATACAAAAAAATTCGGAAGCAAATTGCTGATAAAGGAAATGAGTATATAAATGAACATCAAATCTATGAAGCTTTGACCGAGATGCGAGACTTAATCGAAGATTCTTCTAAAAAAACAAAGTCTGCTCGTAGACAAGCGCAACTTCAAAAAACACATGCTAAAAGTCAAACTATCGTAGCCAAAACAATGATGGCAAGTAAAAGGAACAATGCCGCTACTGCTAATAATCTAGAGCCGACTAACAGTGATAATATCCAAACAAATTTGCAGCCATCAACACAGGTTTCTAAAAAACCTGAAAAGAGTGTTATTGCAAAAAATGGACTACTTCTAGATACGACTGATTTTGATTTTGGAGATATTGAATAATGAATGAAATTATCACTGATAACAAAGCGTCTTACCTTCATGTATATAAAGATTTCCGTCATCTTGTAGAATATTCTGATGACGATCGATTAGATTTTATTAACGAAGCTCGCTGGGTCAATTATGATGTAGCAGACAATATAATTTTAGAGCTAAACGGGCTTTTGAGGTTCCCAAAAAGACTAAGAATGCCTAACCTTTTAATAGTCGGTGATTCAAATAATGGCAAAACCAGTATTGCTCATCGTTTTTTCAGAAAGCATGGTATACCAGTCGAAGAGAATGGCATTTTAATCAAGCCTGTCATTTTTGCAAATGCTCCTTCAAGCACTAATGAAAAAGACCTCTATATGTCTATTCTAGAGGCACTTCATATGCCCTATAGAACGAAAGATTCAGCATCTTCATTGCTCTATCAAGTACTTCATTTATGCCGCGAGTATCAAGTCAAAATGATCATGGTTGATGAGCTTCATTCATTACTTACAGGTACACCAAGACAGCAACGTCAGGTAATGAATGCTTTGAAGACATTATGCAATGAATTACAGATACCGATTGTCGGTATTGGAACGCAGGATGCGAAACGTGTACTACACACTGATCCTCAGCACGCTAGTCGATTCGATATTGTAGAAGTCCCTCTTTGGAAATTAAATAAAAAATTTCAAGAACTACTTTTTCGACTCGAAAGTGTTTTTCCGCTTAAGAATCCATCAGAATTGCATCAACCCAAAACTGCTGCTCTTATTCATGCTGTTTCAAAAGGAAATTTAGGCAACATTCACAGGCTTCTATCAGTTTGTGCCAAAGATGCCATCCTTAGCGGTACAGAACAAATTACTGAAGAGATTCTAACTAAAAACAAAGATGTTCGCCCAACCGAAGGACTCAGGTGATGGTTAGCGTAAAACCATTACCCGTTGCTACGCCTCTTTTAGATGATGAAAGCATAAACTCATGGTTACTACGGGTATCCTTAAATCAAGGCTGCGACCTTTCTACCATTCTTTTTTATCACTGGTCTAAATACAATTTGCGTCATCATGATTTTGATAAAGGCTTTAATCATATTAATAAGCAGATACATCAAGATATGGCTGTACTTGCTCAGACTAATCTTGATTTTTTTGATAATAGAAGCTTGATACAGTTCAATGAAGATATTGGATTAGAGTATCGATCAAATATTAGCCTTACTTGGGTGTTACCTATTCCCAAGTTTCATTCTAAAACGATGGTAGGCCATCAATATTGCGCTCAATGTATGCAAGAGGACAAAAACGCATATTTGAGATTAAAGTGGCGATTTAGTTGGATTGTTTACTGTGAACAGCACTTAAAACCACTACAAAATTCGTGTTCTAGCTGTGGACTGCCGTATCAACCACATCTGATTAAAGCTAATCATCGATTTATCAATAGATGTCCTCATTGCCGAGAAAAGCTAAGCGCTGAAAAAGCAAATCAAGTTTTATGTGCAGATGCTTATGAGTTTCAATTAAAGGCTGAACAAGTATTGAGCGCTAATCAAGCAGTAGTTTTTGGGCATTCAATAGCCTCTGGTGACTGGTTTGAGCTTATATTATTTTTCATCAACCTAATAAGAAAAAGTACTTTGAAAAAAGATTTAATTTATAAAAACTTAGTAGAAACCCTTGATGTAGGCATTGACGGTTTTGAGCTAAGCAAAACTAGAACGGGACTGAAATTTGATTACTTATCCCATGGGGAAAGAGTAATGCTTATTGCCTACGCCAACCAGATGCTCAAAATTACATTTGATGACTGGCTATTAGCTTGTAGGAAAAACAATTTAACGCAAAATAGCTTCCGGTTGGGTAAGCGACCCATCATACCGCAAGCCTTTTTACCTATCTACAAAGAGCTTCCCTCAGTCGTAAAGCGTCAAATTAAAGGAAGTAGGGTATCCGCTAAACCTAAATCAGCAAGGGCAGTCAATACTTCTTGGGAAAGGATGCAGTTACGAATTGAGAAGTTGAAAATATATGATAAAGCAAAACCCAACAAGAGAGCCAGAAGAGCTACTAAGTCATAATATCTATCAAAGCTATGCTGATTTTAGTGAATTCCTTCGTAGTCGGACGGGCAAAAGAAACTTCGTTGCTCCTGCATACAGGTTTCTTGAGTTTTTCAAAGAGTGTGATCTACAATGGGGCAAGATACCTTCTTATGAGATTATAACTTACACCTTTGATGATCATTTTGTCCAAAAAAACATGCCTGTACTTGGATGGCTTTTAAAAACCCATCAAATCTGTGTCGATAATACAACAGAACAAATTATTATTTCACAAGCGGCTATCCAAGAGATGTTCGTAGCCTTTGATGACGATCCTCCAAGTATATTGCAAGAATACTTGTGTTTCTTGAATAAAAGACAGAAGCGTCGTCAGAGCAAGCCAAGCTCTGTTAGAACGGTTTTTCAACCTATGATCAGTTTATACTACTACTATGGTTTACACGGCTCACAAACGCCTTCACAAGCTCAAATAGATAGATATTTGACCATGAATAAGGGTCAAATATCAGCTATGGTTTGTTTTGTTCAATACTTAAACACTAATCGTCAATTTAATCTCATTTGTAAACGGGTGTCTAAGCAAATACCAGTTAGACCAGCTTATAAAATAGTTGGAGATAAGGATCGGCAAAAATTTGAAAGGCGATTTATAGCGCTAGCCATGCTAACCGATCCGTTAAACGATAAGGAAAAGATCCAATGGATCAATTATGGTATTAGGTATTTCCATAGATTTTTCATCAGTATAAAAACCCTATCAGATATAGATATCAAGCCATGTGATGAGTATGAGAATCTAATGCTAGTTCAATACGATAATAAAAAATTTGCATTACCTAAATTTTAGTTAACTTTCAATAACTTGAATATGAGAGATTGCATAAAAGCACTTATTCAACGTTCAATACTAAAGTTTACATATATAATATGTGTTTTTATTGAACAAATATAGAGTTTCTATTGTAGAAGACAACTCGCCTCCGCTAGAAATTCTTATGAAAGGGCTTATTTATGAAAAGATTAATCTTAGCAACAGTAATATCTTTCTTTGCAATGTCGTCAAATGGCACTGTTACTACTACTGATAATCCATTTTATAATGCCGCTGAGGTTAATCATCCTCTATTTGCTAAGGGTGCTGGTGGATCGCAATGTAAAGGTTTACCGCGTGTTTGTGGTCAGATGGTTAGTTGTGAACAAGCCAAGCAAGCGCTCAAATGCGGTAATACCAGATTAGACCGTGATAAAGATGGCGTACCTTGTGAATCTATCTGTCCGGGCGGTTAAATATGAACTTATTTATTAAAGGTTTATGTATAACTATCACTATTTCCTTAGTGTGAAGTGGGGGTTATGACGAACTTCTTCCTGATTCTTCTAGCATCGTTGGAAGTAGCTCAGGCTCTAACAATAGCGATAGTAATGAAAATGACAGTGATAACGCCGTTTCATTAAAAAAACTTGTAGTCGAATGTCATCATATATGGAGGCCAATCGGCAGCTTAGCTGTGGTAATTGTATGCAAGTAATAAAATTTCATACTGAATTACTCGCAACTCTTTGATTTTACAGACTCATAAAGAGGGCGTAAAAATAAAGTTTCATACTTGCTCACTCACGAATAGAGGTGTAGAGCATAGTTATATGAGTAATTCTTTCACTTTTTGGGAGCTGCGAAACCATGTGACCTATGCTAGTGATACGGGCCGTACCTTGTGTTTCGGTTTTGACAGTATCCCCTACCGAAAACGCACCAAATGGCGTAGAACTAATATACTTATTATTGGCGCGTCTGTCGTCTGATTCGTAAACTTCCAATATATACTCTGTAGACATAATTTTTCCTCTGGTTAATGTGTCTTACTTTTCTAAAAAAATAAAATACTTTTCAGTATGATACTTTAATACTTAGTATAAATCCTTATTACTCTCTCACAGTAATACCGCCATTGATAGTGATAAAGACTGTATCCCTTGTGAAGCGTTGTGTTCAAATTAAAATACTTGCAGTCAACCCGTTGAACACTCTACGATTCTGATCAGCCTACTTACCACTATCTCTTTACTAAAAAAAACCAGAAACTCTAGTTTCTGGTTTTTACATTGTCACTGATTATTTGCAAACTTTTAAGCCTCAACTTTCTCTTCGCTGAGGAGTCCTTTATTTATTAAACTTTGTTTAAATCTAGCTGATGCTTTACTAGCTATATGGTCTGAAATACGCTCACGATTTTTATAAATATCACTGTACATCTCTTCTTCAGTTAATTTATCTTTTCCAAGAAGAAATACATCTTTATTCTTTCTTACCGTGTTGTAAGTGTTACTATCAAACGCAAATGGAAATTCAGTTTTGTTTAACATGGTATATCTCCTTATTGGAATAATTGCAGCAACTCACTAATCAAAGTAATTTTGAAAGAAATGTTGATTGAGCTTATCTTCAAAATAATGTTTTCGCTTTTTCCAAATAAAGCCATCGCCTTTACTAATAATTGCTACATCAATCGCACCACCAACACTTTCCAATGAGGACGTAGTTCGTCTTTTCAGAAATGTTAGATAGATCAAACTCTCTGCAAGTTCCGCTAAATCTTCCTTAGATAGAAATCTTAAAGCTTGTAAAGTTGGTTGTATATGGGAGTTATGTAGAACAGATTCTATATTATTTTGCATCGATACCATAATACTTTCTTTAAACTCTTGCTTTAAAGTTTCTAGAAGCCCCTCATCAACTTCTCCCTCTGTATTCGCAATAATTGTATCGTTATAAGTATCTAAAGTACTCGATAGTGACTTATATAATGAATCATTGACAACATTATACACCTCAGGGTTCATGCCTCGAATAAAAGTATTCATTACATCAGTCTGTGCAAACGGAACAAGGTCGCAGTGATGTTCATCACTAATTGAGATATCACCAGTAACACTGTAACGAAGGTTCCCACTGACCACTCCATCCGTCTGGATAGAATATAGAGCTGGATATAATTGTTCATTACCGTAGCCTACAAAAACTAATCCTGTAAAGCCTAACAAAAAGCAATTAGATGATAAAATACTAATGAACAAATCAGCAATTTTTGCTCTTAATCCTTCAATATTATCTGAATGTAGTAGTAATGGAGTACTATTTATAAATACATCATCAATAATTTCATAGATAAAATCCTCATTACTCTGCTTAAAACTTTTTAGATCCACCTCATCTAGACCTTCTATCTTATCTAAGGCATTGAAAATTAAGATATCTTGATCAACTATACTTTCTAGTATAGCTGCTACTTTTTTCACGCTGTCGATTTTCTCAGATGGTATATCTTCATACGAATCTAAATCTTGTAATACTAACAAAGTGTCATAATCACCCTGATCTAATAGTTGGTTTCCTACATCATTTATAATTTTATTGACTATGATCTGTAACTTCGTTGTAAGAAAAGCTTTTTCTTTTTTTCTAAAGTTCAATAATTCATTTTTTATAAGAAATTTCCTGAAATCATCGCTGTACTCTTTAACAGTTCTGAATGATCTTTTCTTTAAACTTTTTCTATACAACTTGATGATTAGCTCCCAAGGCGTATAAAGAAACTCTGCATTGTTAAAGATCATGATCGCAACTGGATGGTGTTTTGATAAAGTGAAGACTTTGTTAGCTGTATTAAAAACCTTGCTAGTTGATTTATCACCATTAGTAATTGTCGCAGCACTATCTGCGGCTAATGCCATACCTGTCTTATTTAAGATCGCTACAACTGCTGTCATATAATTCTCTTTGGTTTAAAAGCTCAAATACTCAAAATACAAACAAAACCTGATTTGCTTCATTTATCTGTTTTATAATCTATATATACGGCATTAAATCTATATCAATCAATGGCTTAATATACTAAGCATACACTTTTCCCTATTAATATTTATATCTCAAAACTATTTTTTTAATGTTAGATTATCCATATCACCTATAGCTTCTATAAAACTCTGATCATGAGATACCAAGATAATTGCACCTGTATAGTCGTGTAATGCTTGCTGGAGCAAGTTTTTTGATTCTATATCTAAATGGTTGTCAGGTTCATCTAGTAGCAGTAAGGCTGGAGCAGTAGGACCACAAAACAAGCATGCAAGGGCTACTTTTAATTGTTCGCCACCGCTTAATGTATTGACTGGCTTGATTGCAGCATCTCCCTTAATTCTCAGTTGCGCCAATCGAGTTCGATATAAATCTTCTGTCCAACCAGACGCTTGCTGACGAAAATTATCTAATGCGGACAGATCTTTATCGAGAAAAGAAAAATGCTGATCCATAAGGCGATAGGACTGAGTAACTGCTATTTCACCTCGCAACGCTTCAAGCTGACCTGATATTACTTTTAGTAAAGTGGATTTGCCACTACCATTCTTACCAGTAATGGCAATGCGTTCGCCCTTATTCACGATCAAACTCAATGGAGTTGCCATGCCAAAAGGTAAGACAACATCAGATAGATGCAGCAGTGGATTACTGGTAACTTCGGGAGTAGCCGTTACGATGGCAAGCGGTTCTATAATCTCTAATTGAGCCTTAGCACTAGCTGCTTGTCCGCTAGCATTTTGTATTCGATCATCGTGTAGCTTCGCTTTACGTGATTGAGTAGCCTCTGAGCGCCCTAACTCACGGTCTAGAATAATTTTACTTTGATTGCTATCTTTACGTTTATTTTTACCGCGACTTTGGCGCTGTTCGGTCTTCTCTTGAGCAGCCTGCTGTTCTCGCTTGGCTTGCTGTAGTTCTTTTTTTGCCTGATCAGCACTTCTTTGCGCACCTAAAAGTAGCTGTTCTTGACTCTCTAGCCAATCATGCCAACCACCACGACTTATTGAAATCCCCATACTCGTTAATTCATAAACGATCTGTACTTGTTCTAATAAAATGGGATCATGTGACACTAATAAAACACCGCCATTAAAACTCTCTAGCCATTGAGCTAACCACACGCGACCATCCTGATCTAAATGGTTGCTAGGCTCATCAAGTATTAAAAACTTACATCCTTGCCTTTTTAATGCTAACAGTTTTAAACGTGTCTGCTCACCACCGCTAAGTGACTTAAATGGACGCTTAAGAACATCTAGTGATAGCTCACCTTCTGCCAATAAGGCGTCTGTTTCAGCTTCCCAGTTCCACTTACCGTCCATAAAACTAAAATCTTCCGGTGTACCTTCACCATTGAGAATACGTGAGCTTACTCGTTGTATCTCACTAACACCTAAAACATCACCTGCGGTTCCTACTATTTCAGTTTCTCCCTGAGCCAAGTAGCCTATTTTGCAAAAGCGTTGTACAACACCCTCACTAGGCTGCAACCTATCTGCTAGTATTGCTGCTAAACAGGATTTTCCTACTCCGTTTCTGCCAATTAACGCATGTAACTCATTAGTCAAAAAAATATCAATTTCTGAAAATAAAGGCAATGATGATTCAGGAAAAACTAAACTTAACTGTCTTGCTTCTATTAGGTTTTGCATAAACCCTCTTTTAAAACGTATTACATTAGCCAAATAAATACAATCCAAGCTCCAATAGATGCTAAAAAGCAAAGTAGACTAGCTCTTTTACAATATGAGAATATGCGAAAGTTGCTAGAAGGAATAATGGACTCGTACCTATTAGCTCCTTCTAAAAGTAAGTATAAACGTTGAATACTTAGTTTATCAGCTAAATCTCTTTCACTTCTTATATCGGCATACAAATAAACAGCTCCAAAGATAATACCCAAGGCATTAGCGATAATGGCTACTTTGAATAGAAATAACTGATTACTCTGTATGAACAGCAGGGAACTGTCAAGTGCTGGGGACATTCTAGTAATTTGAGACACTATGACTGAGAATACTCCAGAAGCGATAACAATAAGCCACTTCATCCATTCATAATCTTTTTCATTAGCAGTATTGTGCTTCTCTGCAAGCGCTCGGCCTATTTCATCTAGTGTAGGTTTCAAAGCTTCATGACGATTATAAAAATCTACCGTGATTCCCTCTTTATCTAGTTTGTTATTGAACCTCCTTTGAAGAGCCTTCAACTCTCGCTTACTCATCAGCTCGTTACTCGCTTAATTGTCCAATGCAAAACTAATACCCCTAATAAAAGCAGGTAGCCAAACAACCAGTATCCTTGTAATGTATCAATAACAACTAAAGGCGCTTGATTAATACCAACACTACCAGTTGTATTAGAAATATGGTTTTCAGCAATAAAGCTCAACGCAAAGTATCCGATTAAGGCAAAAAAAGTAAATATTATTGATAATTTTAAGAATTTTTCGTCGATTTTACGCATAGCTTACTTTTCCGTAATTAGCTTTTCTTTGAACATTAGTATGAACCCAAAGCTAAATATGAGACAGCCTAGACCAGCTACCAGTTGCTCTGACACAGTTGTTTGATGCTCCCAGTCATACGCTATGATGATTATCAGGATAGATATAACCCAAGATATAGTCGCAACTAAAGCAAATAATATTCTATTACTTGGCAGAAAGTTAGTAGACTGTAACCATTTAGGTTTCAAACACAGCCAGAAAGCCACAAGTGGGATTGCTAGCATGGGGAATACTAGGAAAACAGCTATATAATTGTTCATTCTAATCTCATAAGTTGTTAGAGTACTTTTATAGTTTATGAAATCCCACATGCAGCATGGGTCAACCCATTACCACAGAAAAACTTAATTTCAGTACCTTTTCCTATTTTAGTGACATAATAATTAAAGTACTATAGTCTAGTTATTTTTTAAAGTATATTCTAACCTTATTTGACAGGAGCAAACTAATGGCTGTCTACGTAGATTTTGCAAATATAAGTTTTAGGCAAGATAAGTGGTGTCACTTGCTGGCCGACAGTCTTGATGAGCTGCATGACTTTGCTTTGCTTATTAATGTAGACAAACGATGGTTTCATAAAAATGCCAGTTATCCTCATTATGATATTACTGTCAGAACCAGAGAAATAGCTATCAGTAGAGGAGCTTTACCATCAAATAGAAAAAAAATAATTGAATGTGCAAAAAAGTTAAAAGCTGAGCTTGAATACAATCGCTCTTTAACCCTGAATACGAATCAAATGAGCTTATTTTAAGTAAGGTGTTAAGATGATTATTAAAGAAGATTCGTTGGATGATCTATTGAACTCAACTTTCTCTCAAATCGTAAATTGCGGAGATGAGGTAGAGTCTTCAAAAGGGGGAAACAATGAAATTAGAAATGTTCAACTTATTTTAACTAACCCCAGAGCAAGACTAAGTATCTCAGAATCTAGAAGCAAACTGATCAGCTGTATAGGCGAGTTTTTTTGGTACGTGAACGGAAGTGATAGTATTGAGTTCATAGAGTATTACATATCAAACTACCGAGATTTTATCGACTATAAACAAGGTGAAAACGCCCCTGTTTTGGGTGCGTATGGTTCTAGAATGTTTGGTATAAAGAATCAATTTAAAGCGATTAAAGATCTTCTCAAACGAAAGCCTGAAACACGAAGAGCGGTAATATCGATATATGATAAAGAAGATCTTTTTAGGGACGACTCTAGAGACATTCCTTGTACCTGTTCACTACAGTTCTTCGTCAGAGATAATGCTCTCCACTTGACTACAATAATGAGATCTAATGATGCTACTAAGGGTCTAATACATGACTTATTTAGTTTTACCCTTATCCAAGAACTCATGTGGGCAGAGTTAGCGAAAGATAATGAAGCGTTAGAACTAGGCATCTATACACACTTCGTTGGAAGTCTACATATCTATCATGAGGATAAAACTACAGTTGATAATTTTTTATATATTGAAGGATGGCAAAACAAAGCTGAGATGGAACCCATAAACCCTTCTTATTTAGAGAATGATTTTAATATCATTAAAGAATTAGAAGAAAAGCTGAGAACACAGTCTTTACAGGACGACTTTGATATCCACAGCATTAAAGATATATTTTGGCAAGAGATAGCTATAATTCTATTGTCTTATTCATACGCTAAGCAAGGTAGACAAAGCGAATTAAAAGAGCTTAGAGATTTATGTAGAAGTGACCCTATACTCTATTTTCTAGATAAAAAAATTAATGAAATTAACAGAAAAAACTTTAAGTAGGGCGTTTATGAAATATCAAGAAAGAATCGATTATTCAGTCATATTAGCTAATGACATTACCGAATACCTTACAAACGAAGGGCTTTCTTGCGGGCTTTCTAGAATTTCATATGAGGTTTTAGCTATGCAAATTATCGAAAGCATGAAGCGGGTTAAATACTTCAATGCTGTTTCAAACAGAGATATTGATACCCGAAGGTTAGACCCTCAAGACACCATTTTTGACCCAGTAAGAGCAATTTTATACCTAAAAGACAGAAATTATGATGAAGCATGTTGGTTGACTTTTTTGTTAGTCTATACAGCAGAGAATTACCAATCAAATTGGAATTTCTTGAGGCAACTATACTCAGGTGTAGATGAAAAATTGACGTGGGAAGTTGCTAGTAATAATACTCAAATACTTCCTAGGTTAGCAGATAATCTTATCAACTCACAAAACAAACCAAAATTTGGTAATCATGCGAAGTTTAAGACTTTAAGAGATATACCTAGAGTGCTTGAAGATTACATAAACTTTGTTAAAGTTAATGGTGGTCATTATAACCTGTTCATAAATAACAGTTTAGAAGATCCTAAAGAACATTTTAGAATGCTTTTCCCAGTAATTCGACGCAATATACATAGCTTTGGGCGATTATCGACATTTGACTATTTGTCTATGCTATCTAAGACTGGTTTGGTTAACGTTGAAGCTGATAACTGCCATATCGTTGGGTCAACTGGTCCTAAAGACGGGGCTAAACTTATCTTTGGTAGTTTCTCAGATAAGCAATTAGATAGCTACGCTATGGGTCTAGCAGATCACCTCGAAATTGGCTATCAAGAGATGGAAGACGCATTATGCAACTGGCAAAAATCACCTAATGTATTTTATACTTATAAAGGGTAGTCAATTTAAACCCTACCCTTTATCACCTGTTATTTACATAATATGCCAAGGTTTAGCTAAGTACCTCTGGTATAGAGGAGTTATCGAATATAGGCCTATGTCTATCATTAAAATACCTGTAATCTATTTTTTGAGAAGATTTCAATACTCCTATAAGTAGGCTTGGTGACAGATCAACTTCGTTAGCGACCCTACACAAATTTGCAAAGCTAGAACGTTTGTCTCTACGTACTAATTTAAAATCAACTTTTTGTTCAATCTCTTTTAAGGTGAAAGGGTAGATTAACTGTGAAACCATAAATTCATCAGCTTCCTTTTCGCACTCATCATGCTGTTCATTATCTTTAGGTTCACCAAAATCGTAATGTGTCATTTCATCTTGGTGTAAAATTAGATGTGCAGCCTCATGAAAAAAAGTCTGCCAAAAAAGGTGGTCTTGATTGTATTTGTTAGTAATAACAATCATTCCTTTGCCCTCTATGAACTTTGATACGCCCCTTATAGGGCATTTATCCAAAGTGCTTAAGAACACTACGGCTACACCGCATTCAATACAAATTTCTAGTAAATCTTTCTTAAAATTCCTTAACCCTCTTTTTCTAGATAAGGTTTTAATTTCTTGTAATTTTTCTATAAAAAGAGACTTATTGAAATCGTTTAGGATATGTTGCTTCTTAAACTCTAACTCTGCCATACGCATAAATGCTGCAATGTTCAATGTTGAAAATTCATAGCTTCCAATTCTTTTATACCTTGATCCTAAGAAATTCTTGTATATACTTTCTTCGTTTAATGGACTCAAGTCTGAAATACCAAAAAAACTTTTTAAGTTCAATTGATCAAGGTATTTATAATCTGAACTTGGTAACCACGATCTTTTTTTCATCTCTTGAACAAGTGTATAGTAATCTTCAAAATTGCTATCGATATTGCTCTCTTGAAATCTTCTAATACTCTTCTCATAGTTGTTTTGTATATTTAACCAAAAATCTTCACTCCCACCTATAAGTCGAGCTAGGTAAGTAGCTGTATCGGAATCGATATCTATCTGTTGATTGTTTAGCTTCTTAAGAAAACTGCCACTCAGACAAGATGGGTCAACATTACTTCCTTCCAGAAATTTTAGTATGGTTTGAGAAGGGTGGTAAACCCAATTAGGCTGAAAATCGTGTATCATTGCTATTTTCTCCTATGTATTCGAGCTTTAGCCTACTAACTGTTTTCCAGTCGTAACTTGCACTTTTACCCAAGTGTGACTTATTGGCTATAGAAAATTGAGCTACAATATCACTAGTCAAATTGACTTGCAAAGTATCTTTTTCAAAATAGAAGTCATTTTGAGCGGGTATATCTTGTAGAGTGTCCCCTGCTGCTAAGGTCGTCAAGATAAACTTTAGCTTTTCTCTAGCTTCTTCTGTAAGCTGATAGAAACTAAGAAAGTCGTCTATTGAGCTATCTCTTAGTTCTCTTGATTGATATGAAATGATCATCTTTTTTCCAGTAAGAGGCTGTTATGAGTGTGATTAGTGTTGTTGCCGCAGTAATAAAGCACGACGATAAATATCTATGCGCACAAAGGAAAAGAAGTAAGTTCGAATATCTATCGTATAAATTTGAATTTCCGGGTGGTAAAGTTGAGTCTAACGAGACTCACGAACAAGCACTCCACCGTGAGATATTAGAAGAGCTAGATGCACATATTGAAATAGTATCAATATTAAAAAAAATAGAACATCAGTACCCAGACTTTAAGGTTCATATCACTTTTTATAGATGCAGCATTTATGAAAAAGAATCTATAAAAAAAGTAGAACATAATAACCTATCGTGGCTTACAAAGCAGGAACTTCATGAGCTAGACTGGGCAGAAGCAGATATACCTATTATTAGGTTACTCTGAATATAATCGCGTTGTCGATAATAATACTAATTTTTATATTTGAATTGATTAGATTTTAAGTGTGTTATAAGTTATCTATACCGTTTCTGACCCAATTACTGTTAATCGAGTTAGGATGCTTAAACAAAGCTAACTTCCCATTGTAAAAGTTAGTAAATTCAGAGTTTAGAGTTCCGTTTAAACTTACAACTTTTGCTATCAATTCAACTAGCTTACCGTCCTTACTGAAAAAATCTTCATCATTGTCAGTTTTATAAGCGATGCCATTAAAACCTTTTACTCTTGTTCCATTGCTTTTTGAGTCATTTTTCTTCTTTAACTTTACTTCTCCAAACTCTAAAATATAATACTTATTTTCCGCAATTTGCAATTCTATTACTAAAACATACTCAGGCCAGTATAAATCATGAGCAGTAGAGTGTAACTTGGCTAACGACATCACATAGAAATCGTCCTGCTCTTGAAGACCCTGACCAAAAGTAAACCAGCGTGCGGTTCCATGATTTTGTTTCGAGTACTCTTTAGCATGATTCCAAGTTTTATTAAAGCGAGATTGATCGTCTTCTTTTACATCAAAAAGTCCCTTGGCTAAACCTGTTGATCCTCTCCCAATTTTCTCTCCTACACCTAGTTCCTCTGGCATCTCTTCTTTTACAAAGCGTGTGCTATCATCAATAGGTTTAGAAACTATACCGTTTGTTAGTTTGTTGATTATGACTAGATCACCAATTCTCTCCAATCGTTCGAGTAATATTAAAGTCGTTAGATTATTTACAGGGTTGTGAGTAAAATCTAGATCTTCAATATTATCTGGTGGTATGTACTGCCTTACTGTCAAAAAATCTTGACTCTCTATAGATTCATCAGTGCTAAGTCGTCTTTTTGGTTGAAGAACAAGGTTAATAGGATCAAGTTTAGGTTCACTGATACCGATAATATTTGCGCATAATATTTTATCCCCGATAGGGATACCCTTAATATGTAAGGTCAAAGGTTGATGCCAAAAATCAATTCGAACGTTTCTTTTTTTATTATCTTTAGCTTCTTGAATATTGTTGTGTATTTTCTCAACTTTTTTCCATACGTCTAAGTTATATTTTAATTGATGTAGAAATACTGCGTCTCTTTGAGTGAATTTTGGAGGTAATACAACATATTCATCAACTCCCTCGGCCTTCATTTTTTCTTCGATCTGTTTGTTTCTTGGAATCAGTTTTTTCTCTATAGTATCCAAATTATATCTACTAATAATACGTTTTATATCCATGGAATACCCATAATGGGTAATAAATAAAGATAAAGGGTGAACGATAATTTTATGTTCACCATCTTCAATATTTATTAATTGATTTTTATCATAGCCATTTATTTTTTCAAAGTATTTTGTACTATCGAATGGCATTTCATTTATTAGTTGGCTTCTTTTGATAGTTTCCTCAGATGTAGGATTTTCTTTAAGGTCTATTTCTGCTCCAACTCTCATATCAAAATATGCTTTTGAAAAAGAGTGAATATTATAATTATTTTTGACTTCAACTTCATAGGAATTAAGAACAAAGCGCTCTTCTGACTTACCATTCTTCCAAATACTACCGAAAGGTAATTTATGTATGTGGTTGATATGAATTCTTAACTTTAAATAGCTAGTAGCTTCTTCTCCATTTTCTTTTTTAATATACTTAGGCTCTGTTAAATTAGCGAATAAAACATCTACATAGGTAACTGTTCCGTTGCTGTTGGAGCTTGAGCTTGCATTAGTAGGTGCAATAAAATCCTTGTCATACCAAACGACCACATATTCAAAATTCTTATTAAAATGATTTACCGTATAATTACGGTCAGGTTCAGAATTAGCATCTGTATCATAATCAACCTGAGAATGAGGCTTTATGTAGTTGCTAATGTCGAAGGAATTTTTATATTTTTCTCTAGAACTGTCTTTAGTAAAAAAATGGCTCATATAGTTCTCATATTTATCAATGATATTATTGTGCCATCAATTTAGATTTTTTGCCATTAATTTGGAACTATTACACCTGTAAACAATAACGAATGACCACCAGCTGCGGCTATCTCTAAGGCACGCCGAGCATGATGTTGTCCTTTAACATCAGCCAAATCCACTTGATAGCCAATATGCTGCTGTGCTGGACTGGGCTGCACCACCTCTAGACGCTCATCTAAAAGGCTAGCATCTGTCAATGACTGCAAGTGATTACAGACGGCCTTTAAGTTTGCCGCCGCCAATACTATTATTCCATCAACACGGCTGGCCTCCGCCCCGTTATCTATCGGTACTATTAGCTGCGGTTTGGATGGCGATAACGGCTGACCTTCATTGAGCTCTGGCTCATCACTCTCTGATACTGGCAATATTTTTAACGCTAATAACTCAGCTTTCATTGCCCGTGCGACTGCTAAGCTCCCCGTTACTTGCCGCAGCTCGCCATTGAGCGCCAACTCACCGATGAACTCAAATCCTGATAGCACTTCTGGATCCAATTGATCACTGGCTGCCAAAATACCGATGGCAATAGGTAAATCAAGACGAGCCCCGTCTTTAGGCAGATCTGCGGGTGCTAAATTAATTGTCAAACGTCGATTAGGGAATTGAAAACCAGAATTAAGAATCGCTGAGCGTACTCTATCCTTACTCTCACGTACCGCCGCTTCAGGTAAACCAACAATGGTCAATGCTGGCAATCCTTGTGACAGATGCACCTCAATAATCACCTTGGGTGCATGGAGTCCGACGACTGAGCGGGTATAGACTTGAGCAAATGACATGAGCCCTTCCTAATATAGAGGTTTATCGATAATAGAGTATTATTATTAAGTGTGCAAATGTTGTGTTTTTTATTTTTGAATTTATTAAAGACAATCTTATTTCTACCTTATATTTTAGACTTACAAACGCGCTATGTTGCCTATATTTAAAGAAAATATGATTGATTAATTAAGCTAATACATTCACTAACATAGATGTTTGGAATTGTTATATGATGGATGAATGCTTTTTGATTCTTCTTATTCATCAAATGTTTACAGTTTTTATTTAAACCTTCTCACTTTTACTGCTAGCTAGGACAGTAAAATAATTGGAAAACTTAACAACTAGCAAGTATGAGCAATCAAAAAAGCATGCACAATAAAAGGAATTTATTGATCATTTAAAGCTGGGTAGCAATTTTTTGCTATCGCTTTATAACATAGTAATTAACCATGGATGGGTAAGCTTATGAGCATCAAAATGCTTAATCGGCGTGTGTACACACTTACGCTATTGACGGCGGCAGTCTCATTGGGATTGTCTGGTTGTTCGGATAATGACAGTTTTAGTAGCAATATAGATGACAACACGTATGCGGCAGATATCCAGCGCACTGAGTTTGGTATCCCGCATATCACCGCTAAAGATTACAAAGGGCTGGGTTATGGCGTCGGTTATGCTTTTGCCGAAGATAATATCTGCTCACTCGCCCGTGAGCTAGTGGTGGCTAGCGGTGAGAGTATGCTATATCTAGGTACTGAAGGTAATATGGCAAGCGATGTTTTCTATACTTGGTATAACTCTCCAGCTAGGCGAGCTGAGTTTTTAGCGGCGCAAGATCCTGAAGTAATAGATGCCGTAACAGGCTATGCCGCCGGTTATAGTCGTTATCTGCGTGATAAAGGGGTTGCAAAAATTGACCCTGCTTGTGCTAACGCTAAGTGGGTACGTGAGATCACCATTGATGATTTATTGATAGTTTATGGCAAAGCCAATTTGCGTGGTGGCTTATCTAACTTTGTCGGTCCAATCGTTGCCGCAGCGCCGCCTGCAGCAAACGGCGTAATGGGTAGCTCTAGAATGCGTAGTGTTGAGGCTTCAGATCCCGTCGTAGACTCAGCACCTGCATTTGATATGAGCACTATCAACGCGATGGATGGCGGTAGTAACGCGTATGCATTCGGTAGTGAAGTAACCGGTACTAGTAGTGGTGTCATGTATGGCAATCCGCATGAACCATGGGAAGGCGTACAGCGCTTTTATGAGTTTCACTTAACTCTGCCAGGCGAGCTTGATGTTATGGGGGCGGCTCAACAAGGTCAACCCTTCATTAACATTGGCTTTAACAAAGACGTTGCTTGGAGTCATACCGTTTCTACTGCCAAGCGTTTTACCCTTTATCAGCTCAATCTGGTCAATGGCGACCCGATGAAGTATAACTATAAAAATAGCGCTGGTGTGTTTGAGCAGCGTGATATCGAATCGGTTCCTATTACTATTAAACTACCAAATGATCAAACACTGGTTCGACCTATCTATCTATCACAATATGGTCCTATGCTAGCAGTCGATAAGGTTAGTGGTGCCCTGCCAGCTTGGGGCACTTATAATCTAGCTTTTACGATTCGTGATGCAGCCTCTGAGAACCCACGCGCACTCAATCAATGGCGCAGTATGAATAAAGCTACTAGTGTTGAAGATTTAGTAGATAGAATGCAAGATATAGTCGGTCTGGGCTTCGTCAATACCATCGCTACTGACCGTTACGGTAAGGCACTGTATGCCGATATCTCAACCGTTCCACATGTAACCAAGCAAAAACTAGAAGCTTGTAGTGCCGGTCTAGTCCTTGGCGGATTGATTGCAGCAGATTTGCCAGCACTTAATGGCAGTACAGCAGACTGTGAATGGGGCAGTGATGCCGATTCACCACAAGCGGGTATCTTTGGACGGACAAATTTACCCTTCTTGATTCGTAATGACTATGTTGCCAACTCAAATGACAGCTATTGGCTTAGCAATCCTACACAGCCACTAACTGACTTTTCACCCTTGCTACGCCGTCGCTTACTGCCTTTCCTAGGGCCTAATCCAGTAGATGGTGTACCGTTACTGATGCGTTCGCGGATGGGACTTACTCAGATCGCAGATCGATTAAGCAATAAAGATAATTTAGGCGGTAATACCTTTAACCTAGAAAATATGCAAGAGGTCGTTTATGGCAACCGCAGTTATGTTGCCAAATTGGTACTTGACGATGTGCTGGCTGATTGTAAAAATAAACCAATGATGCCTATTTCTACAGGAGGCACTGTTGATGCTACAACAGCCTGTACAGTTTTAAGCAACTGGGATCGTCGTAACAACTTGGATAGCCAAGGTGCTCATGTTTTTAGAGAGTTTTGGAGTAATGTTGATTTTACTGAAACTACTGATGATGCCTTTAGTGTTAAGTTTAATGTAAATGATCCTGTTAATACCCCTAGTGGTCTGATTATCAATGAGAGTACGCGTACCGCTCTAGGCGATTCCATCAAGTTCTTTCAAGATAAAAACATAGCGCTTGATGCCTCATTATCTGATTTGCAATACGTCATCGATGCTGGCAAGAGTAGTGAGAAAATCTCTATGCATGGTGGATTAGGTCGTGAAGGTGTCTTCAATGTTGCACAATCTCAGAGTAGAAAAATCTTTAGGGATAGCGTTGAAACCATAACCACTGTAAACGCTGATGGTACTTACGGTCCAATTATCAATGGTCCAACCTACATGCAGACGGTCACGTTTGATGACAAAGGACCTGTGGTAGAAGCGCTACTAGCGTACTCACAGTCAGCCGATAAAACACGGCCTTATCACCGTGACCAAACGCGCCGTTATTCTGCGAAAGAATGGATTCGTCTGCCCTTTAGCGCCGGGGAAATCTCCAAGCAAGCCGTTGGTAATAAGATTCAACTCAGAGAATAAATTAGCGTAATTCTTGATATTGATATAAAAGACTTTAGGGTAATCCTGAGGTCTTTTTTTGTACCCTATAACAATACAACTTTATGGGTATATACAAAAACTCGCTGTCCATGCCACTATAGTTAATGATTTGTTATACTAGTCATTACCTGCTTAGCTTTGAAATTTATGCTAAATAACTCAGCTGACTTATGCATTATTGTCATTCGCAGTGAGCCAAATAACCTATATCAAAATAGCGACCAACAAAGCTATTACCCGACTTAAAAAAGCCGTTTACCAATCACGTAAAAACGACGATTTATACAGTCAAACGAGGAATCTCGCATGTCAGAACAATTCGATATCAATAGCGCATCTCAACCCTCCATCAATGCGAGCGAGCAGCCCACCACGGTACGTCCTGTCATGCAGATGGACAATCCGTATGCCAGCACTCGTGGCAGCATTACCAGCAAACAACTACCTGCATTCGATCAAGACATCATTAATAAATATAATCGTTCAGGGCCACGCTATACCTCCTACCCAACCGCTTTAGAATTTTCACCAATGCCAGAAGGGCTCGAGACAAAAATCCTTCAAGAACGCGAAGCCCATGCGCCATTATCACTCTATTTCCATATTCCATTTTGCCGTCACCTTTGCTATTACTGTGCTTGTAATAAAATCATCACCAAAAAGAACAGCGATGCTGGTGATTATCTAGAATACCTAATTGCTGAGATTAAGCACAAACGCAGCTTATTAAGCCCACCAGAAAACGGCAAAAAACCACTGGTTAAACAGCTACATTTCGGTGGTGGTACACCCACATTTCTACAAGATAATGAATTGATACAACTTTGGGAGTTCTTGCAGACCCAGTTTGAGTTTTTGCCGGAAGACCAAGGCGATTATTCTATCGAAATTGACCCACGTGAGCTGAGCGGCGAGACGCTACAAGTTCTACGTAACCTAGGTTTTAATCGTGTGAGTTTGGGCGTACAAGATTTAGATGAAACCGTACAAATTGCGGTTAATCGGGTACATTCAGCAGAATTAATTGAAAATGTTTTAACAGAGGCGCGCGCGCTAGGGTTTCATTCTATCAATGTCGATTTGATTTATGGTTTACCGCATCAAACGCCAACGACCTTAGATAAAACCGTCCGCCGTATTATTGAGATGTCACCAGATCGCTTGTCGGTATTTAATTATGCTCATTTGCCGGAACGCTTTAAATCTCAACGACAAATTAAAGAGGCGGACTTGCCTACTCCAGCCGCCAAGCTTACGATGCTTGGTAATACCATCAATACCCTAACCGAAGCAGGTTATCAGTATATTGGTATCGACCATTTTGCCAAGCCTGATGATGAGCTTGCTATCGCCCAGCGCGAAGGTAAGTTACATCGTAATTTTCAAGGTTACACCATCATGGGTGATTGTGATTTATTAGGCTTTGGCGTCTCTTCAATCAGTCAAATTGCCAATGCCAATAGCAGCTATATCCTACAAAATCATACCGATTTGGAGGTTTATAAAGAAAATATCGATGCGGCGCGCGACAATCCTGCAGTGATGCCAGCGGTAAACGTGATTAAAACCTCTATCAAAGATCGCTTACGTGAATACGTGATTATGAATTTATTATGTCACGACTATATCGACTTTAGAGACGTCAATCAAAAATTCGGTATCGATGCCATTACTTATTTTATTGATGAAATCCAACAATTAGGTCAGATGCAAGACGATCGTTTGATTGACATGGATGCCGCCGGTATTAGAGTATTGCCAAAAGGTCGCCTACTCGGTCGCAACGTTGCCATGGTATTCGATGAATACCTTGAAAAGAAACATAAAAATCGCTTTTCAAAAGCTATTTAACTAATTAATTTCTAAACTAAAATTCCAATAATAAAAAAGACCTCAAGCGAGGTCTTTTTTTGGCTTACGATAAATACTTTGATCTAATAAAAACTATCTATATCTACTCGGTAGGCATCACGAGATATAATCGATTGGCATCTTCTATCGTTTTCTCTTTATCGAGATACTTCTGTTCAACGGTACTTTTTACATTGATTATCTCTGAATCTGTCATGGCAAAATCGTCATCATTCAGTAAACCCAATGAACCATCTTGACGTAGCCATAAACCTTCAAGCTTATCGTGCGGATAATCTAAAGTAGCTAGGACATCGACTACCAAGGTTTTTTTGACAGGCTTGATAGCCACCTCTTCTAGCGTTTGCCAGTTTGCTTCGTTTTCTGCAATCATTTGCTCGAGCGTTTGTCCATTGATAGTCAAGCCGAGAGTCTTATCTTGTTTGATACTTTCGCCATTTAGCACAGCTTCAATATCTGTTGCTTGCGAGATATCCATTTTATAAATAAGTTTTTTCGCCACCTTCTCTTGTAGTGGAAATTTACGATCGTGCTCAATCAGATAAAATTCATGCTCATTGATAGCAACTATCCCTGATGCCACATATGCGGCATTATCAAGACGATATAAATATTGTGCTATCTGACCTGAGATTAAGTTAATAGTAACAATGCGCACTAGACTCGACAGACGCCCTGACTTATCAGGATTGTCCATCGAAGACTCCATGATACCCACTAGCGTAGTCTGGTCTGGAGTAATCGTTAGTGCTTCCATGCCGCGATTGGCGCGGCGCTTGGTAAACTCTGCCGGTAATAAAATCGGCTTACCATTCACAACCACATTATTACGCTCATCACTGGCAAAAGGATTGATACGGGCTATTTCTACCCCATCCGCGTCATAGTGGATGAGATGTGGACCATATTCATCACTAATCCAAAAACTGCCATCTTTGAGCGCGGCAAGTCCTTCGGGGTCTAGACCATTGATATCACTTTTAATAGGATTGGTTACTTCATCAAAAGGTAAGCTGGGGTTCACAGTCATCGGTTGACCATTAATATCATAAGGTACTTCATTGGTACCGCCAAAGGCTTTTGGATTCGGTAGGCCAGAGATCGGCTTGCCATTGCTATCTTTAAGGGCTATCTCTTTTACCTTGATAATTTTTCCGTCAGCTTGCAACTCAAACAGCCCAATAGACGGCGTATAATCGGGCACTAAAAACTGCTTACCTTTACCGGCAATACCATCAAAGTCGGCATTGGGACCTCGATCGGTAAGCACATAAAATTGATTAGCATTGGTTGGATGTGCCGCCGCGTCTGAGCCATAGCCACCACCTCGAATCTCTAATTTTTGCTCAGGATAAGCGGCATTAATATGCGTCGCATCAAGTACGGTATAGGGTAATGGGCTGCCTTGCGAGAAATCCTCTATTGAGATTATTTCAGTATTCACATTTTGCTTGGTCATTGTCATTGTTGTTTTCCTTGTATCAGTATTCTTATTATTAAAAAAGTGACATCACACGCTAAAAAATCTATTAAAAGTAGCCTTGGCAAATTAAAGTCAAAAAAATAGCCAGCGCGTTACACGCTTACTGACTATTTTAAAGGGCTAATTCTATAGGATGTGGTTCAAGTACAGTGATTTAGACTTTAAGCTTATCACCGACCATGCCTTTTACTGTACTTAGAATGTCAGCTGGTAATACCACCATTTTTGAGTTATCAGACTCAGCCAGCTTACGAATCGCTTTAATATACTGCTCACCAAGTAAGTAAACTATCGGCATCTCTTCCGTGCCCATTGCAGCAGTGATTAGACGAATAGATTCTTCTGAGCCTTTTGCTAGTACCACCTGCGCTTCAGCGTCACGGCGTGAGGCTTCTAAACGACCGTCTGCTTCTAGGATAGCCGCTTGCTTTTGACCATCAGCACGGGTCACTGTCGCACGACGTAGGCGCTCAGCTGCTGCCTGCTCTTCCATTGATGCTTGCATAGTCTGCGAGGGGTTAATGTCTTGAATTTCTACTGTTTTTAGCGTGATACCCCAATCAGCAATATCTTCTGAGATGGCATGCTTGAGCTTCATTTTGATTTCATCACGGCTAGATAAAGCACTATCGAGATCCATTTCACCGATGATTGAACGTAGTGATGTCTGCACAAGATTACGGATACCATATTCATAATCTTCGATACCGTAGACTGCTTTGTCAGGACGCACGATACTAATATAGGCGACGGCATTAGCGATAATCACTACGTTATCTCGCGTGATTACTTCTTGTGATGGAATATCAAGCACGATGTCTTTGGTCGTAACTTTATAAGCGACATCATCAACATAGGGAATAATAAGATTTAAGCCAGGCTCTAGTGTTTGGCTATATTTACCCAATCGCTGCACCACCCACTTGTAACCTTGCGGGACAATGCGCACACCCTTAAACACTGTAAATACGACCAGTGCGACCAAAACTATCATTACAATACTAAAGCTTTCCATAACTCATCCCTATTATTATACTTACGTATTTTTATTCGTTGCTGCCCAAGCCTTCATACTGCTCACGATCAGCTCGTTACCGACGATATCCGTCACCACAACTCTATCACCAACTGCCACTTGCTCATCTCTAGTACGGCACATCCATTCAGCCGCCCCAACAATAGGGACACTAAAGCGTACCATACCTGCTCTATTTGGTTGTGGCTGCACGATAATCATACCGACTTCACCAACGATGACACTGCCACCCAGTCCTGCTTCGGTACGATCAACGGACAAGGGTTTTACAAACTTGAACCATGCCAACAGAAATATAGCGGAAAGTACCAACCAAATAATAATTTGAACGGAGATAGAAATAGGCAATAACCATGAAAGCGCTGCAACGATGATAGCGGCAGCACCAAACCAAAGGCTAGCAAACGTCGGAACAAACATCTCGACAATCAGCAGCAAAAAGCCCAATACCAACCAATGCCAAGGTTCTATCATCCAGAGTGTCTCTATCATTGCGCTATTTCCTATCCTTGTAATCCTATCTTTCAATGTAGCACATTTCCTCAACTGAAAACGCTCTAAAAATAATACCTTTAAAAGCAATGCTATAAAAAATATTTCTTGAAAATTAGCCACTCGTCTTTATCTTCAGCTTAATACAAATATCAATGCGATATCTTTTCTAAAAAACTTGAAGCAAAAAAACGACCGCCGAAGCGATCGTTTTTTATTTTATAAATTTACAGCAGTAATTTTAGAATTTGAAATGTGCACCAAGCGTAACACCATTAGAATCTAAATCTTCACCGTCATCTAAGTCTATGGTTGGGTAGAAGTTATACATAACTTCTGCAGAAACCATAGGATTGAAGTTATAACCTAGACCTAAACCACCAGCTACACCAGTATCAGAGAAACTTTCACTTGTACTAGTATTAAAAACTTTATCTTTGTAATCTACATCGATTTCGTTTTTAGCGACGCCTAAACGACCTTTTGCATATAACGCAGTAGTTGGAAATACATAGTCATAAGTAGCATAAAGACCTAGAACATTAGCACTATATTCTGTTTTTTCAAAACGGTCTTCATAAGCATCGGTGTCGCTAGTAGTCAGATACTCAGCTTCAACACCAAACTCTGGCGTGAACTTATAACCACCGTAAACACCGTAGGATACAGCATCATCTTCTACGTCATCTGGACTATACTGACCAACCTTTGCACCGATATATGGTTGCCCTGCGTAGTTAACTGCTGCTTGAGCACTGACACTTAATAAAGACGCAGTTGCTAACGCTAATACTGTTGTTTGTAACATTTTCATTGGATTCCCCAAATTTATTTTAGTTGGTACTAAACTTTCGTATAGACTATATTTCACCGAAAAACCATCTCATCTATAGATGACGGCGATATAGTACCAATATTGTTGTTACTAAAAAACATTTGTTGTGTATTAAAATTATTACAAAAAAACGACCACCTTAAGTGATCGTTTTTTATTTAAGTAATGACTAATCAAAGGATTAGAATTTTAGCTGTGCACCAACGGTCATAAGATCTGCATCACTACCTAGCTTGTCATATTCAGCTTCAACACTGAAGTTAGGGTTTACTGAATAACCAAGACCTACACCACCAGCAAGACTAGTATCGCTATCAGAGTAATTAACTCTAGTAATTGGAGTGCTTAAATAACTACCTTCTACTTTAGTCTTAGCAACACCTAATTTACCTTTAGCGTATAAGCCAGTATTTGGGAACTGATAACGGTAGGTACCATATGCGCCATATGTTTTAGCGTCAATGTCGCCATTATAATAGTTAGCGTCGTCTGAACCGACATACTCAGCTTCAATACCAAAGTTAGGATCGAAGTTGTAACCACCATAAACGCCGTAAGCGGTTGGATCACTAGCACCATTAACATCTAGGTCAAACTGACCAACTTTCGCACCGACGTATGGTTGACCAGTATAGCCATTACCATAAGAGGTAGCTGCTTGTGCACCTACTGTTAGTAAAGAACCAGCAGCTAGTGCAATTAGAGTTTTTTGTAGAGTTTTCATTTGTAGCTCCTTAAAATCAATTTGGACAAACAAGTTATTTATTTATACTGGCTTTTTAGCCATATCGCCTTGTCTGCTAACGATGTATACATAGTAACAAACCGTGTCAAAAACTCTGTCTGTGTTTAATGGTAGGAAAGTTAAGTTTTGCAAGTATTTATCAGTACTAGAGTTACAAAGACTGAGATATGAAATCTTTTGTTACAACCTCTTGGTTTGGGTAATAATCCCTACGTATTAAGTAAACACTATCATGCAAAATAAAAAAAACGCACCCCGAAGGATGCGTTTTTTAGCTTAACTATTTATTAATAGTATTATTTTTTATCTTCGTCTACTTCAGTGAACTCAGCATCGACCACATCGTCGTCTGCTTGGTTGCTCTCGCCAGCATTATCCGCACCTTGTTGGAACTGGTTTGGATCCATACCTTCAGCACCAGCGCCTGCATCCGCATAAATCTTCTGGCTAACTGGCAAGAAGGCATTGTCTAATGCTTCAAGCTTGGCTTTGATGTCATCATGATCATCTTCTTTCGCAGCCGCTTCAAGCTCAGAGATAGCCGTTTCTACTGATGATTTTTCATCGTCAGATACTTTATCTGCGGCATCTTTTAGCGCTTTTTGTACCGCATGGATACGACCATCTGCTTCGTTACGTACTTGCGCTAAATTGGCGAATTTCTCGTCTTCAGCAGCGTTGGCTTCAGCATCACGAATCATTTGTTCAACTTCTTCGTCCGACAAACCAGAATCCGCTTTAATTTGAATACTTTGCGCTTTACCAGTACCTTTATCAGTCGCTGAGATATTCATGATACCGTCAGCGTTGATGTCAAAGCTGACTTCGATTTGTGGCAAACCACGTGGTGCTGGTGGAATGTCCGTTAAATCAAAACGACCCAGCTGTTTATTTTGGTTGGCAATTTTACGCTCGCCTTGATAAACCTGAATGCTAACCGCTGGCTGGTTATCTTCAGCCGTTGAGAATACCTGTGATTTCTTAGTCGGAATCATGGTGTTTTTCTCAATGATTGGCGTCAAGATGCCACCCATGGTTTCGATACCAAGCGTCAATGGTGTCACATCAAGTAGCAATACGTCAGTTTTGTCACCAGACAATACCGCGCCTTGAATAGCCGCACCCGCTGCTACTGCTTCATCAGGGTTCACGTCTTTACGTGGCTCTTGCCCGAAGAATTCCTGTACTTTTTGCTGTACCAATGGCATACGAGTCTGACCACCAACTAAGATGACATCATCAATATCGCCAATTTTTAGACCTGCATCTTCAAGGGCAATCTTACAAGGGCCCATCGTACGTTGTACTAATTCTTCAGTTAGGCTCTCAAGTTTCGAGCGGCTGATAGTAACCACCAAATGCTTAGGACCACTGCTATCAGCAGTAATATATGGCAAGTTCACTTCAGTGCTTTGGGCACTTGATAGCTCAATTTTCGCTTTTTCTGCCGCTTCTTTTAGACGCTGCATCGCAAGAGAGTCACCTTTTAGGTTGACGTCTTGGTCTTTTTTGAACTCGCTTACTAAGAAATCAATTAACGCTGAGTCAAAATCTTCACCACCAAGGAAAGTATCACCATTGGTCGCTAGTACTTCAAACTGCTGCTCGCCATCGACGTCAGCGATTTCGATGATTGATACGTCAAAAGTACCACCACCTAAGTCATAAACAGCAACTGTAGTATCGCCTTTCTTTTTATCCATACCATAAGCAAGAGCGGCGGCAGTTGGTTCGTTAATAATACGTTTTACATCAAGACCAGCGATTTTACCCGCGTCTTTGGTTGCTTGACGTTGTGAATCATTAAAGTAAGCAGGTACGGTAACAACTGCTTCAGTAACCGCTTCACCAAGATAGTCTTCGGCTGTTTTTTTCATTTTTTTCAAGATTTCAGCAGAAACCTGTGGTGGTGCCAGTTTTTTGCCGTTGATTTCGACCCATGCATCACCGTTATCAGCTTTGGCGATTTTGTAAGGTACCATACCGATATCTTTTTGCACGACTTTGTCATCAAAACGACGACCAATCAAACGCTTGATGGCAAATAACGTGTTGTTTGGGTTAGTAACCGCTTGACGCTTCGCTGACTGACCGACAAGGATCTCATCATCTTTATAAGCGACAATCGATGGTGTGGTACGAGTACCTTCAGCATTTTCGATGATTTTAACTTTATCACCTTCCATCACTGCGACACATGAGTTGGTTGTACCTAAATCAATACCAATGACTTTACCCATAATTAATTACTCCTAATTTGTTTTTAAATTAAATATTTATACATCCAGACCTTAGGTTATATAAACCTATTCGATCACTTGTTGCTTTATATCGGTTTACTTATGCATTTTTTCAAGTCATTCACGGTATGAAAAACCCCTTTTATGTGATTTTTTGTGAAAAGCCTTACTAATAATAAGGTTTAGTACCGTTAAAGACTGATTATTTATTATCTATAGTATTTAATGCTGATACAGAGATGCGATTGTCTTAAAATTACTGTCCGACACGCACCATCGCTGGGCGCAATAGACGACCATTCAAGCTATAGCCTTTTTGTAAGACCGTACCAACCATATCCGCTTCTGCTTCTGGGTCGATACCTACGGCTTCATGAAAATCAGCGTTGAACTTCTCGCCTTGTGGGTCAACCATTTCGACGCCATTTTTATTAAGCACATCTAGTAACGCCTTATGCGTCAACCTCACCCCTTCAGTCACTGGATCGTCTGCATTGGCATTTTCAATCGCACGCTCTAAGTTATCGACCACTTCTAATAGCTCTTTGGCAAATTTCTGTAGCGCAAAACGCTTACTCTTATCTGCCTCTTGTTCAATACGCTTTTGCGCATTATAAGTTTCAGCATTGGCACGGGCGGTACTTTCTTTAGCTTGTTTAACTTCACCTTCTAGCTCAGCGATACGGGCTTTAAAAGTATCAAGATTAATGTCGTTTTCGATGACACTCTCTTCACCTGAGTTATTCTGTGGATCAAATTCTTTCAAGGTTTCTTCTAAGATACTCTCTTCGTGTACAACGTTATCGTGTGAAACATTGTCGTGTGAGATATTTTGGTCAATCGATTCGTGGTTGGTGTTTTGCTCGCTCATGATAGCTCCCTAATATTGATATAATAATGATGGACTTTATAAAACAAAAAATTGGCTAATTGCTATCCCTAGTGTGTTTATCAATAGCTTATAGGCTTATATTACTTGATTAACCTTTATCACTCATTGTTTTTATAGATATCTTGCAATAGCTGATTGATAAAGGTTGCAAGGCCAAATTTCAAGCCTAATACGAGGAATTTTTCTTAATACTGACAAATGCTAGGCAGATAGAGACAAATACTCGCTAAAGTGCAAAAAAAGTGCCATATACCGTGTTTGTCTTTATTATCCATAGAAATACCTTTTTGCTAACAAAAGGTACAAAAAGCCGTCATTTATTCCAAATCATCTACTATTTACATTCAAACTATTACCAAAGAGTGCTCAACTTAATTTTTTATTATCTTATTATGATTGTAAATATAATTAATTAAACAAAAGTAAACACTGACTCATAGCATAACTAAAAATAGCAATGTTATGACAGTGGATACTGGTAATGATTTATAAGAGGTGTTATGTCTAATTCAACAGTATTGTCAGTCAACACCTTACTTAATAAAGCGGTGAAGACACTGAACCTAACGTCTTTAGGTCAAGAAAAAAGCGCGGGAAAAACAAACTGTCATCAACAAGTTGATAGTGATGAGCCAGAGAATATTAAAATAGAAAGCGCTAGAATAGAAAGTATTGAGTTGCAAGCTACCGATGATAAGTATTTATCTATTAAGGATAAGATGCTAGGTCATCATTTAATGACAAACTACCAACCGCATCTGTTGCACTATGCCATAAAAGGCATAGGCTGCTTGCCAACGCCTGTATTAGAAAGTTTAGTCGGTTATTTAAATGGTCCTAATTCTAAGCAATACATGCACGTCGATGCCCATCTACGCTTAATTCTTGCAGTCAATAGCAAGCTTAAAACGCCTTTACAACTTGTAGAAATGACCGAATTACGTAAACGATTTGCCACAGATGCGGTAGCTATGCAAGCACCAAAGGTATGGCAACAAGCCAGTGACAACCTCTTTAGCAATATTAAGCCGTTTGCTAAAAAAGGTGAGAGTTCTATCCGTTGGCAAGACAAAACGATTGCCAATGCTGACGACGGTGATATGACGCTTCGTTGCTATCAAAAACGAGCTAATGCTACTGGCTTTGGCTTTAAAAAAGCACAACAACACAATCCTAATGAGACGGTTTTATTGTTCTTTCATGGTGGTGGGTTTTGTATCGGTGATATCAATACGCACCATGAATTTTGTCATGCCGTTTGCGAGCAAACTGGCTGGCCAGTCGTCAGTGTTGATTATCGTTTAGCGCCTGAACATCCCGCTCCTACGGCATTAAGAGATTGTATTGCTGCTTATGCTTGGTTGGTTGAGCATTGTCAGTCGCTTGGCGCGTTGCCATCACGTATCGTACTAGCAGGTGATAGTGCTGGTGGCGGGCTATCGACTATGATTGCGCAACAAATCATCAGTCCGAGCAAAGATGCTTGGTATGATTTGGCTGCTGATGGTCAAAAAACCTTTGATATATTGCAGCGCTTACCACATCCAATGGCGCAAATGCCTTTGTATCCGGTGACTGATATTGAGACTGATTATCCGAGCTGGGAATTATATGGTGAGGGTTTATTGTTAGACCACGCTGACGTTGCGGTTTTTGATGCTGCTTGTTTAGAAAATAGTCCGCTACCGCGTCAGCATGTTCTTACTTCACCTATGCTAGGTGATAATCGACAAATTTGCCCTACTTATATCGTCGCCGCAGAATTAGACGTCTTGCGTGATGAAGCGTTTGCTTATGCTAGCCAATTAAAAGACTATGGGGTGGCTGTTCAGACCTATACTGTGGTTGGCGCACCACACGGATTTATCCATTTTATGAGCGTTCATGCAGCGCTTGAGCAAGAGACTAAGCATATCATTAACGGTTTTGCGAGATTTGTCCGTGAAGTGATAAGGACACAAGCTTTGTTAACTGCCTAGCTATTGATTCGTTTATATAATTTCATCAGTATTTTTACTAGCAGTGTTGCCAGTAAAGGTAATTATCCAAACCTCAGAGCGTGACCCTAAGCGAAACGGTATGCCCCAAAAGCCGTAGCCTGAGGATACAACGAAGTGGCCGTTACCAATAACCTCATAACCATAGCCCAAACGATTGATGGCGCTTACGATAAAATTAGCGGGAAATATTTGACCATTATGAGTATGTCCTGAGACTTGTAAATCAACCGGTAATTGGCTATGTTCCACGATATCACTGGGCCTATGGTCGAGCAGAATAACCGGTTTAGTGCTATCAACTTGCGCCAATAGATCAGTCGTTGCGACACGCTGACGCTTATGATTATCAAAACGCCCCATCAGCCAAATAGACTCGCCTTTATGCGTCAGGCATATTACCTCATCATTTAGCAACTGCACGCCAGCCTCACGTAGAGAATTACTAATCGGCTGCTCATGACCGTATAAATCGTGATTACCTAAGGTTGCATAGCTACCGTATGGCAAACTGCTCACAAGTTTTGCTAAATTATCTGCCATATGATAAGTGTTAAATGCTTGGGTATTGTCATCCATGATATCGCCTGGCATCAATAAAATATCTGCTTGATGATTGTTAACCATAGTATGCAGTCGCTCTATAGCCTTACTACCAAATAAACGACCTAAATGTAAATCACTGGCTACCGCTATACGTAGTGGATTAGTCAGCGGTTTATTAATCTGAATAGACAACTCACGCATAACCGGCACGTAAGCGCTATATAGGGCGTAAACAAACAACGCTACAAAGAAAGCTAGAGCAAAAATGCGTAATCCAATAGTAAGCATATCTCCATCAATAAGCGTAATACCGAACAAGCTATTTAAGAGCCAATAGCCTCCATATAATAGACTGGTAGATAAAGCCGTCAGCATCATAAAATGCATGACTAACATCCAACCACTAATCCAACGATAGCTATTAGCTAATAATTTGGTGACGCTCAACAGTAATAAAAAATTGGTAATGACAAATATTAACAGCCACACCGCAATAGTTGCTGATGCTGGTTGCGATGTGAGCCAAGGCTGTAGCCACCACTGTAAACTGAGCGCAGCGCCGACACTAAAAAGTTGTAACAGCGCAATAATAGTAATGATAAAGGCGTAACGCATAAGCCAATCCTTGAGTACTGTTATTCTAAGGCGCTTTTTTTCTAAAGCGCTTTTTTTCTAAAGCGCTATGGTATTAAAGAAATTTAGATTAAGTTAAGAAAATAAAAGAGCCATTAGCAACGAATAAAAAGCCTCTACTATATTGATATAATAGTAGAGGCTTTTTATATGCGTGTTACGTTACTTATCTAAAATAACTTATGGTGCAGACTGTAACGTAATCATCCATATCTCAGATCGTGTACCCAGCCTAAACGGCACTGCCCCAATACCATAACCTGACGTTACCAAAAACTGCGTATCGGCTATTTCTTTGGTGCCATAGTTTAGCGGTGTAAACCAATCCATTAATATCGTTAACGGAAATATCTGCCCACCATGGGTATGACCAGACAGATGCAAATCAACTGGCAGGACGCTGATCTCATCCATGGCGCTAGGACGATGTTCCAAAAATATCACTGGTTTATCTGTCTCTACTTGCGTCAATAACTCATCCGCTGACAGTCTGGTACGATCTATATCGTCAGAGCGCCCCACCAGCCATACTGAGTCATTTAATAGCACACTCTCATTATCAAGGGCTTTGATACCAGCTTCTTCCACCGCCTGAGTGATCTGCTTGTCATAACCGAAATAATCGTGATTGCCTAAAGTCGCATAGACGCCAAGCGGTGCTTTTAGTTCTGATAATTGCTCATGCATATTAGTATTATCGTAAGCAATCGTCGTGTCATTCATAATGTCACCAGCGATAACCACCACATCAGGATTTTGCGCATTGATAAGGCTAATCATTTTCTTTATCTGCCGATTACCAAACCACCTCCCTAGATGCGTATCAGAAACCAAGGCAATTTCCATTGGTTTATCTAAAACTTTATCTGTCGTTACTGTCAGACGATGTACGACTGGCGAATAGGCATTAAATACTGCCAAGCTCACAATACTGATATAAACGACAACGGCAAACGCACGGATGATTATTGGTCGTGGTTGTTTTTTAAAAATCTGACTATGAACTACTGCAATCACAGCCGTTATTAAAGCGGCATAAAACATGAAACCTTGTAATATACTAACGACCAGATAAACATGAAAACGCTCATGCCAAAACTCACTGAGCCCGTAGATGAGAAAGAGATTATTAATCAGAAAAGCACTTAAGACCAAAAGGACTTTACCAAAGCTTTGTTTTGGTTGGATCAGCCAGTAGAAGACGATGCTGCTCATAATCGCAAGCAGTTGGGTGATGAGGATAAAAAGCCACATAGTAAAATTCAATCAAACGAAGACGGACGTATAGTACGTCAAGATTCTTACCTATTGAAGACAGAGTCTTAGTTTATTGAAACTTTATAGAGCTTGTATATCAATCGGTTCTCGAAAAAAATAAGCAGTGGATTGTTTCATGTGAAACAATCCACTGCTTATTTGATGACAATTACTTTTAATTATTATTATTTTTAATCCTAAAAACTACTTTCTTAACCACTATTGCTATAATACTTGCTGCTCTAACGCTTGCTTCAGCGTTGGCTGCTTAAACTCATAACCTGCGCTCTGTAATGCTTGTGGTATTACTTTTTGTCCATCGATCAATAATGTCGACATCTCGCCAAACATCAGTTTGAGTAAAAACTCTGGTAAAGTAAAAAAGGTCGGACGATGTAACCATGCCCCCAATGTTTTAGTAAAAGTATGATTGGTCACTGGATTCGGCGCAGTCAGATTATAAACGACGGCTGGCGTATCATTTGCTGTCTTTAGCGTATTATCGTGTGTGGTGGATTTGTTAGTTTGCCCAGCATTATTAGTAGCATTGTTGCCAGCCAGATGCTGCTCAATGATAAATATGGCTGCCCCTACCCAATCTTCGCGGCTCACCCAGCTCATGATTTGCTGACCATCGCCCAACTGCCCACCGACACCCATTTTAAATGGTGTCAAAAGCTTGCCGAGCATACCGCCTTCAGGATGGATAACCACACCGGTACGCACGATAGCCACCGGTACGCCATATTCGATTGCTGTCAATGCTAATTGCTCCCATTTATCACATAATTTATGGGCAAAATCTATCTCAAAGCCACTACTTTCGGTCAGTGGTTTATCGCCTTGTGTACCGTACCAACCAATCGCTGAGCCACTGATTAGCAATTTCGGTTTAATACTGCTGCGAGCAATAAACGCCAGTAATGATTCGGTAGGCTTAATACGGCTGGCAAGCAGTTGCTCTTTGCGCGCATCGCTCCAACGCGCGTCAGCAATACCCGCACCCGCTAGATTTAAAATCACATCAAAGCTTTTATTAGAACTTGCCAGCTCATCATAGGCCATCATATTGATATCATTAGGGTGTACTTGACTGCTATCACGCGTGAGCCAAGTAATATGCACGGTTTTTTTCTGCGCACGATAACGTGCCATAATCTCTTTACTAAAAGCACTCCCTAGAAATCCTGAGCCACCGCTAATTAAAATATCCATGTCCTACTCCCTATATGTATGAATTATTCTATTTATTACTTATTGTTCAGTAAAACTTAACCCTTTATAACCATCGTCTTCTTTTTTGGTACTTATATCAAAACGACTTTTACATACTTTTGGTAAAGCAATGCAGCTGGCGACAGCTGAATTGACGGCACCAAATAGTCCTATGCCAGCCATAAAAGCTACTAACACGCCAACCTCTATCCATGAGTTGATGCCTAAATATAGAACGATTGCGCCCATATAAATTGCTGAGGTTATAAACCCAACTAAAAACGTCGTGCGTATACTTTTATGGGCGCCACGCCATATCTTTTGACTGGCGATGACAATGCCGGTTAATAAAGCAGGAATAAAACCAAGCAGACCGACATATATTAGGGGTTGATAACCAATCTGAGCGAAATCTGCATTCCTAAAAACAAACAATAAAACCAGCTCTGCAATCAGTCCGCCAACCACACTACTAATGCCTGCGAAAAGAATGACTACTTGTAAATAAGGGTAAGCACCTAAATTATTATCCGTTTTCATTATATTTATCCTATTAACATTGCTCGTTAATTGAGTATAAATAGTGCGTTGGTAGCGATGATGGATTTGCTATGAAGAACTGATGAATAAAGAATTGATAGTACGAAATTTTTCGTTGATATTTAGCGAAATTTTAGGCAAAACGCTTACGAATAGGACAGTCACTATTATTATTATTATTATTTTGATATTTGTCTTTTAATTTATTCCAACGATTATGTATAAAGTCTATCGCAACAGCGGTACTTGGCAATACATGCGCTTTAGTCAGGTGTGGCGCTGCCGCATCTAAACGCTTGGCGAGCGCCGGTAAATGATTGGATGGCACGGCGGGGAAAAGATGATGCTCTACATGATAGAGTAAGTTAAAAGTTAATAAGTTGACCAATGGATTACGCTCGGTGCGGGCTATCGTCTCATCACAATCATGATGCACACCCCACACCGCAATGATACCGACGCTGGCATTGGCCAATGTCATGGTTAGTATGTGATACATCAATATTTGCGCTAACATAGCAAGAGCAGGAATAGTAAAGGCGGTCAATACGAGGGCAACCAAGACGACCAAAACAATCAAACCAAACTCTAAATACGCGATACGCTGATTACGACGACTACTTAGACGCAGTCCTTGGCGATAAATATCCAGTCGGTAAGTGACACCACCTAACATCGCTCGCCATCACGATACTTTTGCCAGACTGCCCTCAATATCACTGTCGCCCAATGGATCACGATGATGCGCCATATGAGTAGCTCGAATGCTATGCAAGCTAGTCATCAATAGCACGCTAAGCAACAGCAATATCCCAGTAGTCGTGCGTTTACCCGTTCCTAAACTATGATGATAGCCATCATGAGCTTGGCGAAAAGCTGCGGCAAAGAATAAATAAGACGCACCGCATGCCATTACATACCAAGATTGACTGGCAAACCACCATGACAGCAATAAAAATGGATAAGGCAAAATAATATTATAAGCAATTTGACCGCGAGTTAGCTGGCGCAAGTCTTGCCACTGCACTACGTTGATCGCATTTTTAATCGCTATGTTTTTATTATCCTGTGTGTTATTCGCTTTCATATGACACATCCATTTGTTATTACTATGAAAAGAGCTAATAAAACTTCAATCTATTACATAAATTTCTGTTATAACAGAAATAAATACCTAAATTTTTTATTTTGAATATACTATTCCATCTTTAACAATTAATTATCGAAGAACTTTTTTAATACTAGCGCCCAATTTGAGGACTTTTTTAAGGATACTTGTGGGTAGTTTGAGCATCTCTGATGACCATGTGGTTAGCGTATCGACAAATTCTTGCGTCTCACGAATGCGGGCTTTAACTTCGCTGTTTTCATGCTCAAACTCAGGGCTATCCATCAATTCTTGTAAGAACTGCACCGTTGGCTCCAGTTCGCGCTTTTGCCTTTCAACGACGATGATACGAGCTAACTCCCAAACATCGGTATTGGTGGTGAAATGGTCACGACGGTCACCCAATATCGAGAGCTTTTGTACTAATCCCCAATGCTGTAGTTCTTTAATACTGTTTGAAACGTTAGAGCGCGCAACGCCAAGCGTTTCGGTTATTTCTTCAGCATTTAGTGGTTTACCGATAATAAATAACAGCGCATGAATCTGTGACATGGTGCGATTAACGCCCCACTGCGAGCCCATTTCACCCCAATGTAAGATAAACTTTTCGGTCACAGGATTAAGTTTCATAATCAGTATGTACTCGCTATTTTTAATATTTATAACTATTTCATAAAACAATTAATCAGATGAATAATCACTTCAATGACTCATGTTGCGCTATTCCTTTATTTCTGTCAAGAGTGAAATTATGAAATAGTATTTATTACTTAGTAAATTACTGTGCTTTAACGAACAATTAAACCAGTGGTCGCGTCACGAATTTGGCTAGGCAAGGTATAGCCTAATGTCTCAGCTTGCAAGTAGCTGATTTGCTCACCAAAATAAGCATATGCTTCAATAAAGTTAATCGCTGGAGGTTGAGCTGATGGGTTGCAGCTTGTGGAGACTAGCAGTCCGAATGGATTCTGAGTACTGACTAGCTGTTTACATAGTTGACGAATAATAGGATGAGCAATCACTCTCACGGCTATCGTCTGGTGCTGCCCCGTTATCCAGGTAGGAATAGTGGTCGCCAATGTCTGCGGGATAGGTAACAACCACGTATGAGCTTGCTTATATTTTAGGTCTATATGCTCACTATCTATCTGCCAGCTTTTTAGAATGGGTTTTAGTTGCGCCTCATTTAAAGGGTCTAATAAAGGTGCCAGCCGCTCTACACTATCGGTAATAACAATCATACCTTTGGCTTGTGGGCGCTGTTTAATAGCTAAAATACGCTGAACTGCTTTTTTATCGTAAGCGTCACAACCGATACCCCACACGCTTTCGGTTGGATAAACGAGCAGCTGTCCTTCTTTGAGCCACTTAGCAGCTTGAATGACAGAATCAGTGATGAATGATTTGGATTGGCTCATAGCTTGAACGTTCAGGATGATAGAGAAGTAGGCGCTAATCATAGCACAGTAGAAAGACTGACTAAGATAGTGATATTTGGAAATCAGTAGAATACTTTTAGAAAGTTAAAAGTATTGCAATATAGGACTAAACGCGTAGATAACGCCCGCCATGCACACTGACAATACCCAGTAATTCAAGCTCCATTAATTGTCCAATCAGCTGCGGTGGCGCAAGCTTGGTAGTTACGATAAGCGCATCTAAATCTTGTCCATGCCAATCAAGCTGCTCATAAACGAGCGTTAGATGCTCAGGCACGACAATAGTACTAGGAGGAGATTTGATATTAGAAAGTGGTGGCTGGTTAGCGACTATGGCGGTACTTTTATTTTTATTCGTATATTTAGCAGCTTGGCTATGATTCGTTTGAGAGCTATTAGATTCGGTAGTATCTATACTATCCACAATATCTTTTGATTTATGAGAATAACTTTCATAACCCAACTGAGCATTGACGTCCTCGAGCACCTGCTGCGGATGATAAACCAAAGTCGCGCCTTCACGTATCAAATGATGACAGCCCTCAGCATTACTATTATCAATATGACTAGGAATGGCAAAGACTTGCTTGCCTTGCTCAGAGGTCAATCTAGCAGTAATCAGCGAGCCACTTTGAATCGTAGCTTCTGTCACAATAGTCGCGAGGCTCAATCCAGCAACCAAACGGTTGCGCCGTGGAAAGGTATGTTTATGCGGCTGGGTATGCGGTAACAGCTCACTGATAATGCAGCCGCCTTGCTCGATAATCTGAGAAAACAACTTATCATGATGGTTGGGATAATTGACATCGATACCGGTACCCATGACGCCAATAGTACGACCTTGATATTCAGAATCTACCTGCGCCAATGCGCCAAGATGAGCGCGTTTATCCACGCCCATAGCCAAACCACTGGTGACGATATAACCCGCCTGCGCTAAATATTGTGCCATATCAAAGGTAGTTTTTTGCGCATGTGCGGTAGGTTTTCGGCTACCGACGATAGCGATTTGTGCTTGATTCAGACGCGACTTATCACCACGATAAAATAATAATGGCGGTGGGTCATAGATTGCTAGCAATTGCGCAGGATAGTCAGGATGATCGGCAAATAGTAGACCATAACGCCCCTCTATTAATGCTTGCTGAATTGTATCGATAATGGCGCGCGTTTGCTCTGGCTGTTCATGACGGGCAATATGAGTATGATGAATACCCAACTGCCGCCATGCTTCTGCTTTCGCCTGCCAAGCAAGCTCTGCTGCACCAAAAGAAGTAATAAGCTTATGATAAGCAGATAATGACGCATTTACCTCAGACCACAGTGCCAGTACTGCGCGCTGATGATCTGATAAAGAAAGGGAGGATGCCGTCATAATCACTTAGCTCGTATAGGCGGACTTAGAGTTACTTTCAAAAACAAGCTTTATATATGCTTATAAATAAGCAGGTGGCAGTAGCTGATCACCAACGCTGAGAGGTAGCTCCGACTCAAGCACATAAGCGTAGCTGATATTATCAAAGGTGTTGAATACCATCACCATGCCAGTAGGCTCACTCGGCAAGCGTACAGGCGTATCATTGTCTTTGATATCGCGTATGACCGCCCCTTTTTGATAAACGGTTAACACATCGCCCGGTTTGGCACCGTGCGTGCTACCTAAGTTAATAGCAACCACACTACCCTTGGCAGCTGAACTGATAGAATCCATGACGCGGACGATCATACCACCGCGATTGACAGTAGCAGGCGTAGGATAAAACACTGGCGGGATAGCATTATCAAGCTCAACAAAAACCCGATCACCTTCACGCACTTCTTTACCGTAACTGTCGATAAGCTGCAAGCTCGTAACGCCATTGGTTTCTGTAGAAGTGACCAAGCCAGTCGCTACCTGTGTGACTTCTAAACCTATAACTTTTTGAGTCTTAGGCTCAACATACATCTCGCCTTCACGATAGATGCCATAACGCTGACCAACGATAAGTGGCACGCCTTTGGCATAGACTTTATCACCACTTGCGGTGATTAAGTTACCCTTTTTAGAGGCCAATATATATGGTGTGGTATTAAAATCTTGCGGATTGACAATAATGGTTTTATCAAGCCAATGCTGAATAGCAGACCATGGAATAGGCGGAATGCTATTGACCGATGAGGTAACAGCAACCGTGCTGGCAACCACATTACCTGTTAGTTGTTTTTCGACCCCAGCACAACCTTCGCCAGTGTCCACACCAATCAACGTCTTACCTTGAATCACACATAGAATCAGAATATCATTAGGATAAATGAGATTGGGATTTTTGATTTGCTTATTGGTTGCCCAAATCTCTTTCCAGCGCCATGGACTGTCTAAATAGCGTCCTGATATATCCCATAAAGTATCGCCTTTTTTGACAATGTAGCGATTGGGTGCATCTGCCTTGATTGTTGGCGGTGGATTATTAGCGTGGGCAGTGCTCATCAGCATTGCACCACTAAAGGTCGTAACCAATAGCGCTTTTACGATATTTTTTAAGCTCATCTTCATTGTTATATCCACAATATGTAACGCTGTTAGCGCCATAATTACCGGTATTTAAGCCTATTAATTACTCTGAATACTTTATCATTATTTAAAAAACAATGATAAAAACTAAGAGCATTATTGACTGACAGTACCGTTATCATAACGTCTATAGAGCAGCTATTTAGTGTCATTGACTGATGTGATTGACGGGTATGATTGCTAAAAAAGCGTCTAGAACAATAATGACTCGCCGACGCTATTTCTAATATTACAATTATATCTACCATAACACAATCATAAACACTTTATTACAATAGCGTAACCTTTAATTGGATATTAATCTTAATAAGCTATGTGAATATCTAGAGCTGTTAAGCTGGATTTGGCGTGACGTGCTGACGGATTTGCTTGGCGACTAACTCAGCGTTATTATCCAGTATCACCACATATTGCGGTAAACTTTCCAACCCTTCTGTATGAGCTGGGCGGGCAATATCTATTTGACCAATTGCTTCGATGATAGTCTCAGCAAACTTCACTGGAAGTGCCGTCTCTGCACAAACAATCACTTCGCCCTCTTGCCGCAGCTCTTTAGCAACCTTTATGCCATCCGCAGTATGCGGGTCTACCAGCTCACCGTACTGCTCATAAAGCGTTTTGATAGTGTCTAGTCGATCACCATGAGTAGATTTACCAGCGGCAAAACCATAACGCGTGTTGACCGCTTGCATCAAGTCAGATAAATTAAAGCCTTGACCCGACTTTACGCCTTCAAATAACTCTTTAACACGGGTACTATCTTTATCGAGTAATAAATATACAAAACGTTCAAAGTTAGAGGCTTTAGAGATATCCATCGATGGGCTTGAGGTTACATAGGTTTTATCGGTCGGACGCGGCTGGTAAGCACCCTGGTTAAAGAAGTCATTGAGCACGTCGTTTTCGTTAGTCGCAACGATTAAACGCTCAATTGGTAAGCCCATCTCGCGGGCGATGTGACCAGCGCAAATATTACCAAAATTCCCTGACGGTACGCTAAAGCTGACTTTTTCATTGTTGTTTGAAGTCACGGCGAAGTAGGCTTTAAAGTAGTAGACAATCTGCGCCAGTATGCGACCCCAGTTGATAGAGTTCACTGTACCTAAGTTATAAGCCGCTTTAAATTCAGCATCTTGTTGTAAAGCTTTGACAATATCTTGGCAATCATCAAACATACCATCGATAGCGATATTATGGATATTATCGTCTGTTAAACTATACATCTGCGCGCGCTGAAATTCACTCATCTTGCCATGCGGCGATAGCATAAAGACTTCGATATTATCTTTACCACGCAAGGCGTATTCTGCCGCACTACCGGTATCACCACTGGTCGCGCCGATGATGGTAATACGTGCATCTTTTCTTTTAAGCACATATTCAAAGGCATTGCCTAAGAACTGCATGGCTACATCTTTAAACGCCAATGTTGGACCGTTCGATAAACCTAGAATATATAAATTATCTTCGAGCTTGCGTACAGGAACAATCTCTTCACTACCAAATATATCAGCGGTATAAGTACGTTCAATAATATCTTGTAAGTCAGCCACAGGAATATCGGTCGCAAAGCGCTGCATAATCGCCATGGCAAGCTGTGGATAGCTAAGCGAGCGCCACTCATCAAGCGTCGCACTATCAATGCTTGGATAATGCTCAGGCAGCATCAGACCACCGTCCGGTGCAAGACCCATCAAGAGTACATCACTAAAATCCATCGGCGCTGTCTGACCACGGGTACTGATATATTTCATTAGATTGTCCTGTCTACAATAATGTTGTTCAATATTTAAAACGGTTTATTCAGCAGTTTTGTGCAGCAAGGCATAATAAAAACCATCACCACTGTTGCTATCAATAGGCAAGCATTGACGACCAATAGCTTGCGCGATACCCCAGCTGCAATCTTCGCTAAATTCAATCGCTACTGCATCATCATGATGACTAACAAAGTCCTGCATTTGCTCGACGTTTTCTTGCTTTAAAATAGAGCATGTCACATACAGCAGATAACCACCGGCTTTCAATTGTGGCCATAAGTTATGCAAAATATCTGCTTGTAATAATGCGGTTTGCTCGACATCTTCTTCGGTACGCAAGATACTGATATCAGGGTGACGGCGAATCACGCCAGTCGCTGTACAAGGTGAATCAAGTAATATAGCGTCAAATACGGGTTCGTTTTTATCTTTTTTACCAGCGCCTTGCCATCTGGTGGCATCGGCACAGACAATTTTTAGCTCAATTTCTTTTTTAGATTGCTGTAAATCTTGCTGTGTTAAATTCAGGCGCTGTAAATTTTCATAAATACGCTCAATACGCGGCGCTTCATTATCGATAGCGGTTAGCTTGATTTTAGAAATCGTAGACGTTACTTCTGCATCGCTTTGTTTCACGTGAAACAAAGGCGACTGCTCAGCTGAGCTTATGAGTTCTAACCAATGAGCAAGCTTACCACCAGGTGCTGCGCAAGCATCTAAAATATGCAGCTCGGCATTTTTAGTGTCGCTATTAGCGCTGTCAGCATTATCATTCTCAGCGCTAATCTTATTCATCAAAGCTTTATGAATAAGTGGTGCAGCAAGCTGAGCATGCATATCTTGCACGCTGGCAGCACCTTCAGCGAATTGTGGCAAAGCGCTGACTGCTGTACTTTGATGTAGTCTTAGACCTTTGGTTGATAGAGCCATAGATATAGCTGCATCTGACGAGTTAGGTAAGTTAAAACCGCTCGTTAGCTCAACTAAATCCGCCTCAATCTCTGTCTCTACCAATGCTTGCTGATAGCTATCGACAGAAGTAATAGAAGCATTCACACGTAAAAACATGGGCGCAGGTTGACGTAAACCTTGCATCAGATCGTCATACTCGTCACTCCAATCTTGCTTGAGCTGATAGGCAAGCCAATTAGGTAAGCTGTGTTTTTTATCACACTTCTTACGGAATTTACTTGGGTTCTTAGCGACTTTACGCAAGATGGCATTAATTAAACCAGTAGCATGAGCAAACCCAATTTCTTTCGCTGCTTCAACCGTTTCATGAATCGCCGCATGATCCGCCACTTCTAAGTATAACAATTGCACCAAACCTACTTGAATAGTGGTACGAACTTCTTTTTCATCAATGGAGTTATCAGCCAGACTATCCAGTAGGCGCTCAAGGGCATACCATTGACGCAACGTGGTTAGTAGCAACGCATGGGCAAAACCTTTGTCACCATCGTGCAGACTGTTTAATAATGGGTCAAGAACGCTTGCGAGTGATTGACCGTTTTGAATAGCCAGTAAAGTTCGAATCACGCGGACGCGGACGCTACCATTCATAATAAGGTTGCTTGACGGTTTAAGTTTATTATTTCTAGGCGCAGTGCTGGTTTGTCTCATTAAATTGGATTTCCTTGACGTATGATGAATAGCGTCTTGTGCAAGTTGGGTTATTTATAAGTAAAGTAGATTAAATTATTTCGGATCTGTCGTGAACTGGTCACCATCGTTTAGCTGATTGCCATGACAAATCTGCTCAGCCGTCATCGGCTTACCACCAGCAAACTGTAAATTGGTTATGGCTAAAGTACTGGCCAGTTGCCCATCAGCAGGAGTTGTATTATTAGTAGTTTGCTCAGCATTATTTTCTTTGCCACAGGCAACTAAAATCGCTTTACGCCCAACACTGATAACGGTACCAGCAGGCTTCTCAGTTTGCTGTGAGGCATTAACAGGCAAGCTGGCTAATATTTTAACGCGCTGCCCTGCTAAGAAAGTGTAAGCACCCGGCCATGGTGTCAATCCACGGATTTGCCGCTCAATCACAGTAGCAGGTTGCCCCCAATTAATTTCGCCTTCAGTTTTGACCAATTTTTCAGCATAATTAGCTTGGCTGTCATCTTGAGCAATAGCCTGTGCTTGATAGTTGGCTAAGTCCTGTAGCACCGTACTGATAGCGGTCGCGCCAAGAGCAGCCATCTTATCATGTAGGCTGGCAGCCGTATCATTAGCCTCAATACTGGCGCTGACTTTATAAAGCATGTCACCCGTATCCAGCCCTTTATCCATCTGCATAATAGTAATGCCTGTCTCATCATCGCCAGCCAATAGTGCACGATGAATCGGCGCTGCACCGCGCCAGCGCGGCAATAATGAAGCATGAATATTTAGGCAACCATAAGTAGGCGTGGTTAACACCCCAATAGGTAAAATGAGTCCATAAGCAGCTACAATCATGAGATCTGGCTTATAAGTACGCAAGGTCTGCCGCGCCGCCAACCCTTCTGTGCTCGATTTTTTAAAGGTAAGAGGTTGCTCAACGGCGATATCATGCGCCAATGCCACTTGCTTTACGGCAGAAGCAGCCAGTTTTTGTCCACGTCCTGCCTTGCGATCAGGCTGCGTATAGACGGCGACGATGTCTATATTGAGCGCTTCTTGCTGCTTAATTAATGCCTCAAGGCTGATAGCAGCAAACTCCGGAGTACCAGCAAATACCACTCTTAACGGGTTATTACGCTGCAGCTCGTCAGCAATCGTTGTTTGCTGAGTTTTAGTAGTATCAAAGGTTGAATCAGGGGCGCAAGCAAGTGTCGTCATAGTTAGGCATTATTGATAAGTAATTGCCCTATTATAGGTGAGTTTGTAGTGTTGTGCCATGATTGTAATAGCCTCAATCAAGCGCTACTAATGACGCTATTTATCTTTATAATAGCAATAAGACCTCGTCTCATTTTTTGAATTGTCATATAGCACTTATTTATCCATTAAGGAGTGACAAGCAAATTTAACAGAGATATCGAAAATTCACTATATGCCATCATGCCGACTTAAGGTCATGCCTTTATGCAACAGTTTCAGTCTCTACAACGCTTGCTGATTTTCTATATTTTGACACTGCTGGCCATGTTGTCATTGTATTATTTCACGATGTTTTATGAGATGAGAAATGATAGCGAACAGCGCAGTATAGAGGCTTTTCATTCATTGCAATATGAGATTACTGAACACGCCAATCCTATAGATGCTGAGATCAAAGAAATATTAAAAAAGCCCTTTTTTAAAGATATTAGTTACCAGCTAATTTTTATGCTGCCGTCTGGTCAAACGTATATTCACCGCTATACCCAGCCTAATGAGCGTGAATTTACTGGCATCATGTTTCCTAACATTGTCACCTCGTTGCAATCGGATAGTCGTATTCATAGTGCCTATACACTCACCAATCATAGTTTAGTAGGAAGCATTAAGCTTGACAGTGGTCATAATATTTATACGATATTGCGTCATAAACCGCTTGATATTAATTGGATATCTTATCGATATTGGCTTCCGTTAATGACAGCCATCATGTTTTTTGCCTTAGCATTACTTTATACGTTAAAGCGCCGTGCCAATTGGGAAAAGCTACTACTTTATACCGACAACTTAAGTAGCCACGCAAAAGATGGCTATACCCCACCGCCATTTATTGAAAAAGGAACCACGCCTGAGTTTTTGCAATTGGGTCACTCACTCAGTCGTATCAATTATCAGCTGCATAGCAATCATCGCCGTATTACCACGCTTAAGCATCGTTTAGAGCGTTTGGTTGATCACGCACCACTACCCATGCTGATGATTATGAGACATGGTCAGATTAGCTTTTTCAATCAACGTTTTGAGCAGGTATTTGCGACTTCGTTTCAAAGTGATAGCAACTATCATCTGACAGATTTCGTCTTTTCTGAAGATACATCCACTCAATTACTGCTACAAAAACTGGCTAATCTTCGTGTTACACGCACACTTATAGTCTATGGATTGGTGAATAAAAAAGCCTATCAATTGCATATTACACCGTGGTTTGGTGAGCATGGACAAGTTCATGGTTTTACCGTACTGCTCAATAATATTAATGAGCTGGTCAATCAGACTGCGGACTTACAACAAAAAAACCTGCAAATGCAGAGACAGTTGGATGAATTTAACACACTCAAATCAACCATGGGACGTGATTTACGCCTGCCATTAGAGGCGATGATTGACACGCTCGAACCCATTGATCCCACTACGTTAACGGCCGATCAGAAACAGATCTTAGATACCTTGATTCAAGCCAGCCACTCTATGCTCATCATGCTCAATGATATATTAGATATAGGGGAGATAGAAACTAGGAAAAGCCGCCTTAGCATTGAGCCAGTCGACATTTATAGGATTGGACAACAGGTTAGTCATTCATTAATAGATAGTACAAGGCAGCATGGGCTTGAGCTGCTGTATTTTTTTACCCCTGATTGTCCGCGTTGTATTAATACTGACCCTAAGCGTTTGCAACAAATATTACGCAATTTATTAGATAATGCCATCAAATACACCACTGCTGGCTATGTTGCACTTACCATCGAAGCGGTTAACGGCGCACAGTTATCAAACACTAAAGACGGCGACGGCTTAATACCGGTAAATGAAAGCAATAAAACAAACCCATCACATGACTGGGTTCGTTTTAGCATACAAGATAGCGGAATAGGGTTAGAGACAAGCAAGCAAAACCAATTGAACACTTATTTTAATCAAGCGCTTAAATCAGAATACAATCGAGCAAATAATCAAGCAAATAATCAAGCAAATAATCAAGCAAATAATCAAGCAAATAATCAGGCATACCTGCAAACAGAGAGTCAAATAAGCCCTCAAAATCTTCAGGTAGGCATTGGACTAACGACTTCTCATAGTTTTGCTAAATTATTAGGCGGCTTTATTGAAATACAAAGTACGCCCAATTTAGGAAGTATTTTTAGTCTTTACTTACCTTGTCGGCATCCAAATTATCAACCTATCTACCATCTCAATCATCATTTAAAGCACATTCATCTCATCGCTATTATCAATCAACCACTTGCCGCTGAGCATTTACAGCGCTTATGCAAGCATTTATCCATACCAGCGACCATTTCCACTGCTATAAATAGAGCGACCTTACAACAGTTAACAGATGAGTTGGCACAAAACGAACAGACACTCGCCCCTATCCTACTGCTGGATTATGAATATTATGAAAGCATCACTATCGCTTTATCAACTCAGATAAAAACTGATAGTAAAAACATCAGTCATAAACAGCTAACCCATGTAAAAACTGAAGTAGAAAGCGACGAAGCGAATGCTCTAGAGAGACAACTTAACTTAGAAAACAAGGGTTCTATAAATATTGATAGACAATATGTTTTGAATCATCTACTGGCTAAGCCGTTGCTACCAAAGATATTACTGAGTATGAAGTCTGAGCGCCGCATTCCTTCTAGCTTATTAGATAAATGTGACGGCTTTTTAACCAAGCCACTAGATGCGACGTTATTGCTATCTGAGCTACTGCGCTTGACGTTACCAATTAGGCAGAATCTCATACCACAAGCAAGCGTTAAAGACGATAATAGCCCGTTAGCAGCAGACAATACTGCGAGCGAAATCTTATCGCCTCTTATACTAGTGGTCGAGGACAGTCCAACCAATCAGAAAATAGCATGTAAAATATTAGCTAAACTCGGCTATCGTAGTGTGGTGGCAGAAGATGGGCAGCAAGCGTTAGATGTATTGGAAACGCAGCGGCAAGAGATTGCTCTTATATTAATGGATTGCCGGATGCCGGTGATGGATGGACTACAAGCGACCCAAGCTATTCGAGCGCAAGGCGATGACATTCCTATCGTTGCACTCACTGCAAACAATACTGAAGAAGACCGTGCTGCATGTTTAGCAGTGGGAATGGACGAGTTTTTATCTAAACCGATTAATAAAAATAAGCTTCAAGAAGTCTTAGAGATCCTTATTAAAACTTAATAAGTCTCTAAAACCCATGATTGATATCAGTGAAGATATGGTTGTGATTACTGCGACCAAAGCCCAATAGAGGCTTCGAAAACATTATTCTATTAACACTCTATTTTTTGAACTGAATTAACTAGACATGACTCACTTCATAAAGCCATTGTCTGCTAAGAAAGCTTCGGTAATAGCGCTTTGCGGACTGCTGGTGTTGTTCGTGTCTGTGTGTGACTTAGTTAACAAACGTTCTAAATAGCGAGCCACGATATCCACCTCCACATTGACCTTGTCTCCTACTAACCAATGCTGCGATATATTCGTGATTTGAGCGGTATGCGGAATGATATTAAGAGAGACGATATTGTCACGTACTAAATTGGTGGTGAGACTGATGCCATCAAGAGTAATTGAGCCTTTAGTCGCCGTATAGTGCGCCAACTCCTGTGGTATCTCGATTTCTATATAAATAGAGCGCGCATCCTTTTGTAGTTTACTGACCACCCCTACACCATCGACATGACCGGCCACAATATGACCGCCAAAACGTGTGGTCGGAAGCATGGCCTTTTCTAAATTCACAATATGACCTGGCTTCAAATCTTCTAAAGCGGTACGAGCAATAGTTTCACGTGAAACATCCACAGCGTAATAATCACTACCAAAATCCACAACGGTCAGACAAATACCATTAGAAGCAATAGAGTCTCCCAATTTCACGTCGCTGAAATCTAATCCAGCAGACTCTATCGTTAAGCGGATATCGCCACCTATGGGTTGCATAGATTTAACTTTTCCGACACTTTCTATGATTCCAGTAAACATATTGACCTCTTGTCATTATTGTATAGTCGATCCACTATAAAAAAAATACAGTGCTACTGGGATAAGTATTGTGCAGCCTCTGTCTGCGCAGGCACAGCAAGCAAGGAAAACTTATATCAGTAGCGCGTTATAATATTTGTGCTTATTTTATTTAGGACTGACTATATTGTCATTGTAGGCGGTATTTTTAATTTGAGCACATTAGTAATATTAAGCATCTAGCATACAACTAAAATAATAGTGTGAGTCACGACATAAGCTCTGCTAAGACTAATGATGGGATAAACTGTGGATAAGTAAAGATAAATCTTTATACATTGGTATAAAAACCTTTATTTTTAAAGAGTTATCCACAATAGGGCTGTTTCTTAATATCTATTTTGAATACTATTAACTTAAAACTAAAGTACTGATTAATAACGGATTATGTAATAAAAATAGTGGTAATCATAACTAATCTGTTTCATGTGAAACAAAGTTATACACAGTTCCATGTGAAACCAGTATTAAAAACTTATATTTATCCACACCTAAAGATTTTATATAGTTTTTTGTGGATAAGTCATTGAAAAATAAAAAGCTTTATGACGGCAGCAAGGTAAGCTTAAGATCACTACCAAGCTGTTCATGAGTATGAATATCAAAGCGTAGCTGCTGCGCTAAAGACAACGGATTGATATCAACCATAGATCGTGCTTGTTGACCTAACAGGCACGGCGCTTGATAAACAACCAGCTCATCTACCAGCTGTTGTTGCAAGAAACTGCCAGCAACGCTAGCGCCCGATTCTATCAATACGTCATAACGCTGGTACTCACTGACCAAAACCTTTAACAATTCACTCAAGTCATCTTTACGCCAATAAAGTGTGTCGGTACGACGGCATAACTGATAGTCAGAGTGTAAATGATGCTCTAACCGTTCTCGCCTATCAAGCACCACCACCATAGGGTTCGGAACTTGCTCAGGCGTTACACCTAATTGGCTAGAGCGTACGTTTAATTGTGGGTTATCGACGATAACCGTTTCGCTACCAGTAATAATAGCGCCACTCTGCGCTCGCAGCTTTTGGACATCTTCGCGTGCTGCTGGACCAGTAATCCACTTGGATTCCCCATTTGCCATGGCTGTACGGCCGTCGAGACTGGTGGCAATCTTCAGTCTCACATACGGCATTTGGGTACGCATCGCCTTCAGGAACCCTTTGTTCAAAGCCTCTGCCTGTGTCGTTAGCACGCCTACAGTGACCTCAATGCCCGCTTGCTCTAACAATGTAACACCGCGACCCGCAACTTGTGGGTTTGGATCTAGACCCGCGACGACGACACGTTTCACACCAGCTTCAACGAGAGCCTGCGCACAAGGCGGCGTACGCCCTGTATGACTACAAGGCTCCAAAGTCACATAAGCAGTAGCCCCCACGGCTCGCGCACCTGCATCTTTTAGCGCAAAAACCTCAGCATGTGGCTCTCCAGCTTTAGGATGAAATCCTTGACCGACCACTTCTTCTGCTTGGACAAGCACACACCCTACCGCAGGATTTGGTCTTGTGGTATACAAACCACACTTTGCCTGTTCAATGGCAAGCATCATAAAGTAGCGGTCTTTTGCATATTGCGAGTGGCTTAAGTTTGGCATAAGGGTGGACTTAATAAATAATTGGTCGTGACTATTGAGAGGCTTATTTTATAAAATAAGCATAGTAAGCTTGAAAAAAACCTAAGTAAGAAAGATTACATGCTTTATTTATCAATGGGGCGAATGTTGGCAATTTCTTGATGAAAAGCATCGATATCCTGAAAGTCACGATAAACACTGGCAAAGCGTACATAAGCGACATCGTCCAGTGTTTTAAGCTCGCTCATGATAATTTCACCTAAGACTTTACTGCTAACCTCACGCTCACCCATTTGCCGTATACGCTTTTCAATACGGCTAATCATTCCCTCTTGCTCATCGATGGTAATAGGGCGTTTTTGCAGTGGTAATAAAATCGAGCGCCGCAGCTTGTCATTATCATAAGGTTCAATCTTACCGCTTGATTTGATGATACGCGGCATCACCACTTCGACTACCTCAAAGGTAGTAAAGCGTTCTTGACAGCTATTACATGAGCGGCGGCGACGTACTTGCGCACCTTCAGCTGCAAGCCGTGAGTCGATTACTTTTGTCTCTGACGCATTACAATAAGGGCAATGCATACGGCTTTCCTTGTCTTAATATTAAGCACAATAAGAGATACTAATGACTTTAAATGTTTGTAGGTAAAGACTTATCAATGGAACTCATCTTTTAATAACAAACCATCAAATTACTTACCAATACAAAAGCTGCCAAAAATCTTACCTAATAAATCGTCTGCGCTGAATTCACCAGTAATCTCAGCCAAACTTTGCTGGGCTTGGCGCAAGCTTTCAGCAACTAACTCGCCCGCTTTAAAAACCGTTAACTGCTCATGAGCTTCTGCTAAATGCTCAGCGGTTCTTCTTAAGGCATCTAAATGCCTTGTACGAGCGATTAAGCTATTTTCTGGTGGATGGAAACCTACTTTAGCACACAAGGTCTCGACTAAGTCATCAATACCAGCACCTGTTTCACATGAAACATTGACTTGTTGGTAACCTCGGCTAGTAATTTCTAATTGAGAAGCAGAAGTCATTTTTTCACTGCTACCATCGTTTGACAAACCACTTAATAAATCGCTTTTATTAGCAATGATTAATAAGCGCTTGGCTTCTGGCAACTCACCAAACAGCTGCTCAGCCAACTGTAATGGTGTACTCTCTTCTTCAAGGTCACGGGTGACGTCATAAACCAAGAGCAATATATCAGCTTGGGTAATCGCCGTACGCGCACGCTCGATACCGATGCGTTCTACCGTATCTTCCGTATCGCGCAAGCCTGCCGTATCAGTTAAATGTAGCGTCAAACCATTGAGCACCACAGTTTCATGCAGGGTATCGCGCGTCGTACCCGCCACCTCAGTGACGATAGCGCGCTCTTGACCTGCCAGACGATTAAGTAAGCTTGATTTACCGGCATTCGGTCTGCCTGCCAGTACCACATGAATACCATCACGCAATAACTGTCCTTGCTTTGCCGTTGCCAATACGTGCTGTATTTTTTCTTGTGTCTGCTCAAGCTTATCTTGTATAACCCCATCGGATAAAAAATCAACATCTTCTTCATCCGGAAAATCAATCGCCGCTTCAACATGCAATCGCAAGTGAATCAATTGCTCAAGTAATTGGTTAATCTTTTGTGAAAACTCACCGCTGAGCGAGCGTATGGCACTACTGGCAGCGGCGGCGCTGGTTGCATCAATAGCATCAGCGATGGCTTCTGCCTGCACAAGATCCAACTTATCATTATCAAAGGCGCGATAGGAGAACTCTCCAGCGTTTGCTTGTTTTGCACCCAGCTCAAACGCCCGCGCTAGCAGCTGGTTTTGTAAAATCATGCCACCATGCCCTTGCAGCTCAACGACATCTTCACCGGTGAACGAGTGCGGACCCTTAAAATACAGCACTAAACCTTCATCAATGACCGTACCATCAGCCTGATAAAAACGACAAAAACTGGCCATACGCGGCTTAAAAGCAGACTTGCCAGTAAGCTCACAGGCGATAGTATATGCACGTGCACCAGACAGACGAATAACCCCGACACCCCCACGCCCCAGTGGTGTTGCAATCGCAGCAATTGTGGGTAGGCTCGACAAATCAGAATCTTTAGATGAATCAGGGGCGGCTAACGCCATCTCTTGGGAATCCACAATCACTCTCAATAACTAAAAGCACCATTATAGACGGCTTGGCGCATACTGACAAAGCAAACTTTAAAGGGCCGTATGTTGCTATCCTTAAAGCATGTCAAAAACGATACAGTGCTGCCAGGATATGTTTTTCGCAATACAGAGCTTTAATTCAAAAAACTCTAAGTATTTGGCGTATAAAAAAACCACCGCCGTAGCGATGGTTTCTTATAAGAAGACAGCTTATTTACTGATTAATCCAGCACTTTAACGGTACGAAGTTTTTGCTCTTCTTCGACTTTCTTGTTGACGATATACTGATGCGTCATACTAAATAAGTTATTCACGGTCCAGTATAGTACCAAACCTGCTGGGAAGAACAGCATGAACGCAGTAAAGATAATCGGTAAGAACTTCATCACTTTCGCTTGCATCGGATCAGCTGGCTGCGGGTTTAGCTGCTGCTGTATAAACATCGACGCACCCATCAATAGCGGCAGAATGAACCACGGATCCATCGCTGATAAATCCTGAATCCATAAGATCCACGGCGCATGACGCAGCTCAACACTTTCAACTAGAACCCAATATAATGCTAAGAAGATAGGCATCTGCATCAATATTGGCAAACAACCAGCCATTGGATTGACTTTTTCTTCTTTATAGATGCCCATCATTTCTTGCGACATCTTCATGCGATCGTCGCCGTGCTCTTCTTTTAACGCTGCTAGACGCGGTGCGATAGCACGCATCTTCGCCATTGAATAGTAACTCTTATTAGAGAACCACATCAATGCGAACTTCACTAAGATGGTCAAAAGAATGATTGACCAACCCCAGTTGCCGATAACCTTATGAATACCATCCAAGATTGCAAATAATATCTTCGATATTGGCCATAACAAACCATAATCGACGGTCTGATTTAGCCCTACCGCTACATCTTTAAGCTCAGACTGTACCTTTGGACCTGCATACAAGGTTGCATCTAAAGTGACTTGCTTATTTGGACCCACATTGACAGGCTGACTGTTAAAACCGATAAAATAATCATCACCGGTTTCGCGACTAAAGAATTTACCAGTGAAGTTTTCAGGCGTCCATGCAGATACGAAATAATGCTGCACGATACCAACCCAACCTTTATCGCTAGTGGTGGTCAACGCGCCATCGTTAAACTTACCAAATTTCAGCTTGTTATAAGGGTCATCAGGTGTACCCCAAGCGCCGCCCAAATAAGTCGCCATACTCAGCGCACCTTTATCAGACATGCCAGGGTCTTTACTGTTATCACGTTTTAATTGTGCAAACATCTGCCCTTGCCACGCTTTCGCAGAGGCGTTTTGAATCTGATAACTGATATCAATAGGGTATTTATCTTGCGTAAAAGTAAAGGTCTTGGTGATTGTCACGCCATCTTTTTGATAAGTTAGCGGTACTGATAACGTTTGCTGACCTTTTTCCATCACATAGTTATTCGCGGTATGACTGTATTTGGCGCGACCTTCTGCCGTATCAATACCATCTTTACCAATCAGACCAGACTGAGCGACATAAACGCGATTACTATTATTTTCTAATAATACAAAAGGCTTATCGCTATCGAGCGTCGCATCATACTGCTTTAGCGCAGCATAAACGATGTCACCGCCTTCTGGGTTGATTTTGATGTCATAGCGATCAGTAGTGACGGTGATTAGTCCTGCATTGGTAGCAGGTGTGGCGGTCACAGTACCATTATCAACGGTACCGTTATCGACAGGTAGCGTCTGTACTGGAATATCACCTGCTGCACCGCTAGTAGAAGGAATATCAGCTCCTACTGAAGTTGCAGTTTCTGGCACCGTGTCTACAGCTGGGGCATCTGCATAATCATCACGCCATGCCAAAATCAGCAGATAAGCGGTGATTAACATCGCAATGATGATCATCACCCGAAATATCTTTTGCATAAACCTTTCCTAGATTAAAAAATTAGGGAATAAAAAACTAGGGCATGTGTTATGACTACCACACGGCATTAACCCATATAGCTAGCGGTAATGTCAGCAGTCAATCACATAAAATGTTCATCATTTTACTAAAAAACGACTCTAAATGATACCAACAGTGTGGATAACTTGTGGGTAACTCGATAGACAGCCTGAAACGCTCAGTCGAACTTAAGTTTTATGTCAATTTCATCATATGGTTTAGGCGAGGAACATAGCTCTTATGATCTCTATAAACGTATAAACCCTGAGCCTTGATATAAGCTTTGATATGAGCTGACGTAGCACAAGATACGTATTGATAAGTATAAGAAGCTAAAGGTAGCGGTACAAAATCAATGCCATGTCCGCCCAAAGGATGACAGCTGCCAAGACGTTTTAATAAAAGCCAACTACCTACCCAAACACCATGCCAAGCTAAAGCTTGCTTACCATAATTTGAACAAGTTGGATAATATCGACAACGAGCAGGTAAGATAGGACTTATTATTTTTTGATAAAAAACAATAAAATTATAAAATAATTTATAAAAAATTTTATTTAATTTTATTAAAATAAAATTCATTTTATTTTATTTCTATTTTTTTAAAAATATTATTTATTTCACTTTTCAATTCTTTATTAGTCAAATCTTTAATAGAACTTTTAATAATGAAAACAATATCTTTGTTTTCTAAACTAATAGCCTTTACTCGAAACTGCTCACGTATTTGACGTTTGATTAAATTTCGCGCAACTGCCGTCGGTACTTTACGCTTCGTAATCGCCATGCCGACTCGTGGTTTATCATGAGTATTGGTACGCACAAAGGCCATTAAGTGACTCTGATGAAGTTTACGTTCAGGAGCATCGAATACCTCACGGAAGGCTGCAGGCGTGAGCAAGCGCTGCTCTTTAGTGAAGCGGTAGGTAGGTGTAGCTGAAACATTATTGGACATAGTACAACCTAGTATAAGAACTAATAGCAGAATTAGAAATAACGGTAAAATGCAGAGACAAAAAAAGCGCCGATGTGGGCGCTTTTAATATATGGCTGAGTGTCAGTTGTGATGATTGACTATCGCAATCTATAAATAATAGAAACACAACAAGCCATGTTCATCGTAATTTACTGATTATACAGTAAGACGATGACGTCCTTTAGCGCGGCGACGAGCTAAGACCTGACGGCCTTTTTTAGTTGCCATACGAGCACGGAAACCGTGAGTACGCTTACGCTTGATCACGCTTGGTTGGAATGTACGTTTCATAACTCACCTATCAAAATAATGGACTGAATTCCTAATAACGGAGGATTATATCATTGCATCGCATTTTGGTCAATAAACTAATTTAGACTGTTTTTATAGCAATGTACGACTGCTTTCAATTATTCTTGCTTGCTGTTACCAGACGTGACAGATATTGCAGAAATGCATATCGGTTGCACTGTATCGTTTTAAAATTAAATAAATACTATTTTGAACGG